>JAPPHP010000455.1 GCA_028821035.1 Gammaproteobacteria bacterium
GCATCGTGGTGAACAACAACATCGTGCTCATCGACACCTACAACCACCTGCGCCGCGAGCATCCCGACATCCACTACCTGGAACTCATCGCCCGCACCGGCGCGCAACGCCTGCGCCCGGTGCTGCTGACCACGGTGACCACCGTGTTCGGGCTCCTGCCCCTCGCCACCAACTTCTCGATCGATTTCATCAACCGCGAGATCGTCTACGGCAGCCAGGTTTCCGGGTTCTGGGTACAGACCTCCCAGGCCATCGTCTCGGGCCTGACCTTCGCGACCCTGCTGACCCTGTTCGCAACGCCGGCGATGCTCGCGGTGCCCGAGCAGTTGAAGAGCGGGGTCCGGCAAGTCCGGGACCGCTTCGCGCGGTCGGAACCCACGGACACCGTAGCGGCCGGCTGACACGGGCTTCGCCCGGCGCCGTCAGGACGGTCCCTCGAGCCCCGCGCCGCCACTGGCGGCATCGAACGCGGCGACGGCAATCCGGACGCAGGTGCTCTGCACGTTGGCCCAGTCCTGCCAGTGGGACGCCAGGTTCCGGTACTCCGACAGGTCGGTGTCCTCGAGATCGTAGGGCAGGGCCGATGCCAGCTGCGCCTGCAACTGCTGCAGCGCCGACTCCCCGCTCTCCTGCGGATACAGGCGGTCGAACGACTGCAGGGCGGTCGACGCGGCCACGTCCCCCAGGTGCTCGCCGAGGGCCGCGAAGTCCACGTAGTCCCGCGTCGCATTGCGCCGAAGGATCAGGACACCCTTGATCCGCAGCATCTCCGCCGCGGTCGGCACCGTAATCGAAACGCCGAGACGCTCGATGACCTCCGTTTCCAGCGGCTCCGTGCGGATCAACTGCCGGACGCCTGTCTCAATGCCGTCCAGGCTGCCAGGGATGAGCACGGGGCGCGCGACCCTTACCGTTCTCCAGCCAGCCAAAGACTCAAGCTGAGCCAATACCTCGGAGAACCGGTCTCGCAGGTCGGCGACCACGTGATCGTCATCCCGGGACAGCCGATGCGCGACGTGCAGCGCCGCGGCCGTACCCCCGACCAGCACGGCCTCCGGAACGAGCCGTCGACAGCAGCCGCTCCCAGTCGGAATCCGCCTCAGTGGGCGGCGGCATAGTGCCACCAGAACCGGTGCCGCTGGCGATGCGGGTCGGCACCACGAGCGCCGCATACGCGACGGACGCGCTCCATGACCGCCGCATCGTCGAGGGCCGCGGCACGCAGGGCGCACCAGTCCTCCCACCGTCCTCGCGACACGATGTCGTCGATGGCGGCTGCCGTGAACCGCTGATGATTGAGGTGCCGGTGATGCATGCCCGTGGCCCGGCGCGGGTAGGACAGGAATTATAGTCAAGTCAGCGCCACCGAAGCCGGCGCCTTCACGGACCCTGATCCGCTCAGCGATACAGGCGTTCCCGGCGCCGCACCGGATCGAGCAACGACCAGTCGCCCTGCTCCAGTTCGAACCCGTCCGGGTACGGGGGCCGCGGCTCCATCCCGAGGGAGGCCATCACCCGCTCGTCACGGTAGTAGCACTGGGCCACCAGCGCGATCAGCGGAGCGGCAAGCTCCCGGTGGGCGCCGCGAAAGGCCTCCGCCACGGCCAGTCGTCCGGCCGCGTCGAGCGTCGCGAACCCCGCGCCCTGGCGGTCCCTCGACAGTGCGTCGAGGGCGGCGAGGCTCGGGGCGACCTCGCCCGCACTCCCTGTTGCGCTCTCGACGATGTCCGCCGCGATCGCCTCGTCGTCCGCCCCCGGGGCACCGTACTCCGCGCTCGCAGGAATCACCGCACCCGCAAACGACCGCAGCAGTTCGCGCTCGGCCCCCGAGAGTCCGCGGTCACTGGAGATGAAGTCGTCGCGCATCGGGCCGCTCAGTCGAACAGGTTCGCCAGGCGCTGCTTCATCGAATCGGCGATGTAGAGCGCGAGGGCCTGGATGGTGCGGGTCGGGTTCACTCCCGCGCAGGTGACGAACAGGCTGCCGTCCACGATGAACAGGTTCCTGACGTCATGCGAGCGTCCCCATTCGTTGACGACCGACGTTTCCGGGTCCGTGCCCATGCGCGCCGTGCCCATCAGGTGCCAGCCGCCCTGCGGGATCGGCGACGTGGTGACGATGTCGACGGCGCCGGCGGCGCGGAGCACTTCCGTACCGCGGGCGACGGCGTGGTCGAGCATGCGGCGGCTGTTTTCCGAGAGGCGGTAGGTGACCTTCGGCGCCGGGATGCCGTCGGAGTCCGTGAGCTCCGGGTCGAGGGTCACGGTGTTGTGTTCCTCCGGCAGGTCCTCGCAGATGCCCACCATGCCGGCCATCCGGTCGAACATCGCGCGATAGCCCCGATGATGATCGGCCCCGAACGGAATCCGGCCCGACATCATTCCGCCCATCGCGGTCGCGACAGGACCGCGGCCCCGGCCGCACTCGAAGGTGTAGCCGCGGACGAAGTTCCGGTCCGGGTCGGTCTCGTAGAACTCCTGGCTCCAGATGCACAGACCCGGGCCGCGGTAGCCGTCCATCGGCTCCTCGAACACGCCATAGACGGCCGCGTAAGGGTGGAACATGAGGTTCTTGCCCACCAGGCCGCTGCGGTTCGCCAGGCCATCGGGGAACCGGCCGGAACGGGAGTTGAGCAGGAGACGCGGCGTGCCGACGCCGTTGCAGGCGATGACCACGACGTGGGCGCGCTGTTCGTGCAGGACGCCGTCCGCGTCGTGGTAGACCACGCCGGTAGCCATGTCGCGGTCGTCCACCGTGATCTCGCGCACGCGGCAACGCGTCCGCACCTCGACGCCCGCGCGCATCGCGTGCGGCCAGTAGGTGACGTCCGTGCTCCCCTTCGCCCCCTGGGCGCAACCCGTCGAGCATGCGCCGAGATTCAGGCACCGGTCGCGCCCGTCGTACTCCTGCGTCGCGATGGCCGTGTCCGAGGGCCACCAGTGCCACCCCAGGCTGTTGAACCCCCTGGCCAGCGCCTGGCCGGACCTGCCCAGCGGCAAGGGCGGCATCGGTGGCTCGTGCGGCGGATTGGCCGGGTCCCCGGCGAGGCCGGAGACGCCCATCATCCGGTCGTTCTCGGCGTAGTACGGCGCCAGCGTGTCGAAGTCGATCGGCCAGTCGTCGGCCACGCCGTCCAGCGTGCGGACGCGGAAATCCGACGGATGGAAACGCGGGAAGTGCCCGGCATAGAGAATCGTGCTGCCGCCCACGGCGTTGAAGTTCGCCACGGAGATCGGCGAGTCGTCGTCATTGACGGGATAGTCCGTCACCCGCCCGCGCCGGTTCGGACTGATGCTGAAGTCGCCGTGGGCGCGCGCCTCCCAGTCGCGTCCCGAACTCGGGTACTCGGCGGGGTTCATCCAGCCGCCCTGCTCGAGACAGACGATCCGCATGCGCGTCTCCGCCAGGCTCCAGGCCACCGCCGCGCCGGACGCCCCGGCGCCCACGATCAGTACGTCGACAGGTTCTGCCGCCATGCTTCCCCCCGGGGCACTCCAGGGCCAGTATGCCCCGAACGCGCGCCCTGATGCGCGTTGGCTCCGGCTTCCGGGCGCTGCTATGCTCCCCGGCCGCTTTCCTCGAGACCCGCCATGGCGGAGTTCCTCTACCGGCTCCGGCTCGTGCGGCCGGGCATGTTCGACGACGGGGGCACACGTGACGAGCAGGCCGCGGTGGCCGACCACTTCGCGTACCTCCAGAAGCTGCACGGCGAAGGGGTCGTACGCTTCGCCGGTCGCACCACGACGGAGGACGAGCGCACGTTCGGCATCGTCGTGCTCGATGCCGACGGGGACGCGGCCGCCCGACGGGTCATGAACGAGGACCCCGCCGTCCGCCGCGGCCTCATGCGCGCCACGCTCTACCCGTTCAGAACCGCGCTGCCCTAAAAGGAGTATCCATGGCCATCTCGCTCGGCGTCCACGTCGGCCAACAGAACATGCCCATGTCCGAGATGCGGGCCCTGTGGCGCAAGCTCGATGCCGCCGGCGTCGACTGGATCTCGGCGTGGGACCACTTCTACGAGGCGCCCCCCCGGGGCGGCACGCAGCCCCACTTCGAGGCGCTGGCCACGCTCGGCGCACTCGCCGCCGAGACCGAACACGCCCGTATCGGCTGCCTGGTGTTCTACATCGGCTACCGCAATCCGGCACTGCTCGCCAAGGCGGCCACGACCCTCGACCACATCTCCGGCGGGCGCTTCGAACTCGGCATCGGCGCCGGCTGGCACATCTGGGAGGCGTCCGCGTACGGTTACGCGTTCCCGGACATCGGCACGCGGCTGGACATGCTCGACGAGGCGGCCGACGTCATCCGGCGGCTGCTCACCGAAGAACGGACCACCCACTCCGGCCGGCACTTCCAGGTGGACGACGCTTCCTGCCTCCCACGCCCGGTGCAGGAACGGCTGCCCATCTGGATCGGCGGCCTGGGCGAGCGCCGCACCCTGGAGATCGCCGCGCGACGGGCGGACGGCTGGAACGCGGCCTACATCTCGGCCGACGAGTGGCGCCGCCTGAACGGTGTCCTGGACCACTGGTGCGAGGAAGACGACCGCGACCCCGCCGAGATCCGCCGCGGTGCAAATCTGGCGTTCGGCATGGCGATGGACGACGCGGCGGTACGCACCGAACGCGTCCGCATGGAAGCGGAGTGGGGCGCGGCCGCCGAACGCGTCCTCGGGGGCACGTTGCTGTGCACGCCCGGCGAGGCCGTGGAGGGCGTGATGCGCTACGTCGAGGCCGGCGCGCAGGAGATCAACGTCGCCCTGCGCGCCCCGTGGGACGCGGAGGCGCTCGACGTCTATCTCGAGGAGGTCATGCCCGCGGTCCGGCGCGAGGCCGGCTGACAGTCACCGCCGCCCGGCAAGGGCGTCGGCGAACGCCAACGTGCGCTCCGCCTCGGCCACGTGCATGTTCTCCACCAGGCGGCCGTCCACTTCCGCAACCCCCTTGCCCGCGGCCCGGGCGGCCTCCCAGGCCGTCCGGGCGCGGCGCGCGAAGTCGATCTCGTCCGCCGAGGGACCGAACACGGCGTTGGCCACCGCCACCTGGGTGGGGTGGATCAGCGTCTTGCCGTCGAAACCGAGGTCGCGTCCCTGCTCGCAGGCCTCCCGGAAACTCTCCATGTCGCGGAAGTCCAGATGCACGCCGTCCAGGATCTCCTTGCCCGCGGCCCGCGCCGCGATGACGCAGCGTTGCAGCGCGTAGGTCACGCCGGCCCGGTCCGCCCGGTGGCGGCCGCGCAGCTCCTTGACCAGGTCGCTCGTGCCCATGGCGAGCACGGTCACGCGGTCGCTCGACGCGGCCAGGTTCTCGACGTTCTGCACGCCCAGGGGAGTCTCGATCATGATCCAGACCGCGAGTTCCGCCCCGCCCGCCGCGTCGATGCGCGCAACGATCTCGGCCACCTGCGCCGCCGTCTCGACCTTCGGGAACAGCATCGCCGCGATCGGCAGGGCCGCCATCCGCGCAATGTCGTCGGCGCCCCAGGGCGTGTCCAGGCCGTTCGCTCGCACGACGAGTTCGCGGTGTCCGTAGCCTTCGGCCAGGATCGCCGCGGCTATCTGCTCCCGAGCGCGGGGCTTGACCTCCGGCGCGACGGCGTCCTCGAGGTCGAAGATCACCCCGTCGCAGTCGATGCCGCGCGCCTTTTCCATGGCGCGTTCGTTCGCGCCGGGCATGTACAGGACGGAACGACGAGGCGTCATGCGCGTATCGTCCTCGCGCATTGGCGGCTACACACCGTCAGGCGGTCGGCTTGCGGATCTGGTCGGGAGAGCGGTCGGGGAGGAAGCGGGAGAGCAGGCGGCGGAGGGAGAACTCGGATACGGAGGTGCGGGAGTCCTGCCTGACCTTCATGCGCCGGCTGTACTCCGACAGGACCGGGATCATGCAGAAGGCCGCGATCAGCAGATTCGAGCAGGCATGGCCCTGCATGATCCAGTCGCCCCGGAGATGCGGCGCGATCTGGAAGAAGAGGGAGAAGTAGCCGAACATCATGCCCGCGGCGGCGACCGCGCATGCCCAGACCAGCCAGTCGGGCATGCGCGTCTTCAGGGACGAAAGGGCGATGACGGCGCCGGCGCCATAGATGGGAAGCCAGATGATCCAGTCCGTCTTGCCGACATGACTGCCGGCGACGAACAGCAACGCCACTCCGATCAACCCGTTGATGTAGCGCATCCTGACGTTCGTTTCCCCCTGACGTGACGCCCGTGCTGCCTGGCCCGGAGTCCCCTACCGGCCGGACTAGTATTCAACCCGTTTGTTACGTTCGGTGACAAGTAGGTGGACCGTCCCCTTATGTAACAAATCGAAATTAAACCCGCAGTCTTCCGTACCTGATCGTCTATAGGCGCCCCGGAAAACCCCTGATGCGCGACTCGCTTTGCGGTCAATCGTCGAACCCCGGCACGCCTTCGTCCCGCTGCACGCCGAACGAGTTGAGCCCCATGGCGAGCATGTTGTACTGCCCCACCGTGAAGACGATATCCATCATCTGGCGCGTGTCGTAGAACCGCGACAGCCCGTCCCAGGTCGCGTCGGACACGAACGTGTCGTCGAGCAGTTCGTCGGTCGCGGCGAGGAGCAGGCGATCCCGTTCGTCCAGGCCCGGCGCGGCGGGGCCGTTGCGCGCCATCGCGATCTCGTCCTCGCTCATCCCCGCGTTCCGGGCGATGACGACGTGCTGACCCCACTCGTACTCCGAGCGGACCATCCAGGCGGTACGCAGGATCAGCACCTCGCGGTCCCGTATCGAGATCGTCGACTTGCCGAGGATGTGGTTGGCGAAAGGCAGCCAGCGCCGGAACAGGGCGGTATGGTGGAGCATCGTCCCGAAGACGTTCGCCACCGGGCCGTCCCCGAACCGCGCCGCCACTTCGGCCTGCTCGGCGTCCCACTCGGCGCGCTGCGTCGGCGCAAGGCGCGGCTTCGACAATCTCATCGATCACGTCCTCCAAAGGTGCGAAATGCCTCTACTATAAGCGGTCTCTTCCGCAGTTCGGACCCATCCCATGAGCGTCACGCAGGAGAAACACGGCGACCTGGTCATCATCACCATCGACCGCCCCGACGTGCGCAACGCCGTCGACCATCCCACGGCGACGGCCCTCCTGGAGGCGTTCCGCGCCTTCGACTCCAACAAGCAACAGAGGGCCGCCGTGCTGACCGGCGCCGACGGGCACTTCTGCGCCGGCGCCGACCTCAAGGCGGTCGCCGAAGGCCGCGGCAACCGCGTCACCCTCGATGGCGACGGACCCCTCGGGCCAACGCGGATGCTGCTGAACAAGCCGGTCATCGCGGCGGTCGAGGGATACGCGGTCGCCGGCGGGCTGGAACTCGCGCTGTGGTGCGACCTCCGGGTCGCCGCGCGGGACGCGGTGTTCGGCGTGTACTGCCGGCGCTGGGGCGTGCCGCTCGTGGACGGCGGCACGGTGCGCCTGCCGCGGCTCATCGGGCAGAGCCACGCGCTCGACATGATCCTCACCGGGCGCGGCGTCTCCGGCGAGGAGGCACGGATGATGGGCCTCGCCAACCGGCTGACGGACCCCGGCGAGGCGCTCCACGGCGCCGTGGAACTCGCCGAGCAACTCACGCGGTTCCCGCAGCGGTGCATGCTGAGCGACCGACGCTCCGCCATCACGCAATGGAGCCGCGGCATGGACGAGGCGCTCTCGCAGGAAGCGCTGCTCGGGCGGGAAGTGATCAAGTCCGGGGAAACCGTGGCGGGGGCGGCGCGATTCAACAGCGGCGCCGGGAGGCACGGGGACTTCTCCGACATCTGAACGGCCCGCGCGGCCGGTTACGGGCCGATCGCCTGCTCCAGCAAGTCCCGGCTCGAGCGGTCGATGGGCAGTTCCAGTGCGCGGCGCCGTCCCGGCTCGGACATCTTCCGCC
>JAPPHP010000319.1 GCA_028821035.1 Gammaproteobacteria bacterium
CGATGTGCAGCCCTTCCGCGGAGGGGTAGGGGAACATCATCAGGTTGTAGTAGGGGTCCTCGGCGGTCCGGAGGTCTTCGTCGGTGAAGAGATTCGTGCCGCGACGGTCCCACTCCTCCTGCCACTTGCGCTCGACGCGCTCGGGGTCGTAGCGGTCCGTCCTGAAGGTCATTGGCTCGTGCCGGGAACGGAAAAGCGGCGTACCGTATCACCAAAGGCCGTGCGGCGGAACCGCGCCCGGCGGCGGTTCACTCCAGCCAGGGGAGCCGATACGCGAAGGGGTCCTCGGCGGTCGCGAGATCGCGCTGGCCGCGGCCCGTGACGGGGAGCCGGGTACCGTCCAGGTCCGGGTGGACGTAGCTCGCGTACCAGTCGAAGAGTTCCTTCCTGAGCGCCTGGATCCGGTCGCGGTGTCCGCGGCGGCTGAAGAGGTTCCGGCGTTCCTCCGGATCCTCGGCGACGTGGTAGAGCTCGTGCGGACCGCCCGGGAAGCGCCACACCAGCTTCCACTCGCGCGAACGGATCATGCGCACCGGGCCGTACTCGTCGAACACGTACACGCTCGCCCGCTCGCCGATGGGCCGGTCGCGTAGAAGAGGTGCGAACGACCGGCCAGGCAGCCCCGCCGGCACGCGGTCCGCCGCGCCGGCGTAGTCGAGCAGCGTCGGCAGCCAGTCGTACTGGCTCAGGAGTTCGTCGTGGACCCGCCCGGCGGGCACGTGGCCCGGCCGGCTGACGAGGCACGGCACCTTGACGCTCGTGTCGAACATGTTCTGCGGCCAGGTCGCGTTACCCTTCCCGTAGAGGCCGTGGTGGCCCATGTTCATGCCGTTGTCGCTGATGAAGACGACGAGCGTGTTCCCCCTGAGGTCCCGGGCTTCGAGCCAGTCCAGGAGCCGGCCGACGTTGCGGTCCATGCCCTCGATGGCCGCGAAGTAGCCGGCCAGGTTCTCCCGGCGCCGCTCCGCATCGACACGCGGGGCCTGGTAGCCGAGCGGCCGCGGCTCGTCCGGACCCGGGACCGACTCGAGGGGGCAGTTCCCGTGGTAGTCGTCCCAGAGCTCCGCCGCGTGGTGTTCGCGTCCCCACGGCGCGTGGGGCGCGGTGTAGTGCACGTCGAGGCAGAACGGCCGGTCGGCGTCGGCCTGAGCGGTGAGGAACGCGAGGGCATTGTCGGTGAAGAGGTCCGAGGCATGGACGCCCTCGTGTACCGCGAGTCGGCCGTCCTCGACCACCGGCACCTGGTAGTAGTTGGTGGCGCCGTACGGCATGGGGTTCCAGGTCTCGAATCCGCACCGCGGCGTGAGGCCGTCGCCCAGGTGCCACTTGCCGGACAGGCAGGTGTCGTAGCCGAGGTCGGACAGCACCTCCGCGTAGGTCGTCATGCCGGCGAGGAAGTGCACGCCGTCGGCCGGTACCGGGCGGTCCAGGCCGCCGGAACCGGTGCGCGACTGCCAGTGCAGGAAGTCGTGCACGCCGTGCTGCGACGGGATGCGGCCGGTCAGGAGGGACGCCCGGGCGGGGGAGCAGACGGGCGACGTGCAGAAGAAGCTGTCGAAGCGGATACCCTCCCGCGCCAGCCGGTCGAGATTGGGCGAGCGTATCTCGGCGTTGCCGGCGCAGCCCATGGCCCAGGCGCCCTGGTCGTCGGTCAGGACGAAGAGAACGTTGGGCCGTTCCGGGTCGCGGCTGGCCATCGCGGCGAGTCGGTCCGGTCTACTCCACCACGGGCTTCGTCAGCTTGTAGAGGACGCGGTCCGTCTTGCCCCGGATCGCGGCGTCGAACACCCGCGTCGTGTGGTCGTCGTCCGCGTTGCGAAGCAGGTCGGACGACTCGATCTCGAACCCGGCGGCCTCGAGGACGGGCATGGCGGCGGCAACGTCCAGGCGGTGCAGGCTCGCGTTGTCCTGCGCGGGGTCGCCGTAGTGGTCGACCAGGCCCAGCACGCCGCCCGGCTTCAGCAGCGCCCTGACCCCGGCCAGGAAGCCGGCCGCCGCCTCGGGGCCCTGGCCGTTGTAGAGGTCGTGGAAGTTGAGCGCGGTGATGGCGGCGTCCAGGGAGCCTGGCGCGATCCCGGTGGCGCCCAGGTCCTGCTGGTTCACACGCTCGACGTTGGGCAACCGCCCGTCCGCCAACCGCGCCGACAGGGCCTTCTCGTTCGCGCCGTCGCGGAACTGCAGGACGCGGGGCGGGTTCTGCGCGTAGACCTTGCCCTCCGCGCCGACCGCGAGGGACATCACTTCGGTGTAGTAGCCGCCGGCGGCGATCAGGTCCATGACGGTCATCCCTGGCCCGATGCCAAGGAAAGCGACCACTTCCGCCGGCTTGCGGCCGGCGTCGCGGGCGCGGTCGGCGGCGGCCCGGTCCTCGGAGGCCAGCGCGGCCGACAGGTCGGCGTGCGCGATCCCGCCGAGCAGGAACAACGGCACGGTCACGAGGCTCGCGATCTTCGATTTCATGGCTTCCCCCTGCGTTGACTTGGCGGTCAGGCCGGCTCGGCTTGCAGCAATGGCCGTCCGAGCCCGCGCCGGTGGGCGTTATGGTAATGCGGCAGGGCCGGCTCGTTGCGGCCGAACAGGATGTGGTCGAGCACGCCCGCCTCCGCCGTGCGCTGGGTGGCCTCCGCCGTCCGGTAGTCCTCCTCGAACACCACGTGGTTGAAGCTCTGGAAGTAGCCCTCGAGGGTCCACTCCGTGTCTGCCGGATCGTCCAGGCGGACTTTCGCTTCCGGCGACACGTAGAGGCTGTGGGCGGTACGCGACCTGCCCGGATCCTCGCCGTCCGGGAAGATCCGCACCACGTGCACCGCCTCCGGGGTGACGAGGAAGATCGTGTTGGGGTAGACGAAGTAGACGGAGAGCGTCATCGACCGGAACGGCCACTCCCCTACTGGCAGCGTGTCGGTGTCCGCCGCCGAGAACCCCGGAATGCTCGCGAAAACCATGCGGTAGTTTGAGCCGAACACGTCGTGGGTCTGCAGGTTGCCGCGGATGTCCGACGCGAGGGTCTCCCGGTGCAGGACGTCGAAGTGGTAGTTCTCGCCGAAGGTGTCGATGGCGAGCTTCCAGTTCATGCGCGCTTCGAGCACCTGCGAGCCGACGTACACCTGTCCCGGCAGCGCCCAGTGCGCCATGTCGTCCACCAGCCCCTCGAGGCACGCGTCGACGTCGATCTCCGCTCCCGGGGCCGGCCGGACCCAGAGCATGCCGTGGCGTTCCGACGCCGGCAGTTCCACCAGTCCGTGTTGCTTCTTGTCGATGTCGCCGAACCGGTCCGCGCGACTGACGGCGATGAGGTCGCCACCGCTGTCGTAGGTCCACGCATGGAACGGGCATGGGAACCGGGCCCGCTTGCCGCGGCCGTCGGGCACTACCTGCGCGCCCCGGTGCCGGCAGGAGTTCGCGAACGCCCGGAAGCGTCCGGCGCCGTCGCGCGTCATCAGGATCGCCGAGCCGGTCTGGCTGTCGGCCCAATAGCTGCCGTTCCCGGGGAGGTCCGCGGACAGGCCCATGAAGAGCGGCGTCTCGCGGAAGAAGACCCGCCGTTCGTCCGCCAGCAACTCGGGACAGGTGAAGTCCCTGAGCGGGCTTCGCACGATGCCCTCGCCATGGACCGCGCCCCCGTGCTCAAGGCCGTGCTTCAGGATGCCGAGCAGGCGTTGGCGTTCCTCGGCGCGCATCCGTCTGGGTTCCTCTCCAGATCCCAAAGGCGTGATTCTATTGCAGGGGACCCCCTTGTGGAGTCCCGCGGTACTCGGGATTCAGGCCCTGCCCGCGCGCTTGTACCTGTCCACGAGGGCGTGATCGACCCAACGTAGCCGGGCGCGAAGCTCCGCCGCTTTCGCGATCGATTCGTCCCTGGACCACACGCTCCGCTCGACGTGACGCGTCAGGCAATCGATCACTTCCGTCCGCAGGCTCCGCCGGCGACGCCTGGCAAGGGCCTTCCAACGCTCGTACACGGCCTCCGGGACATCTCGAATCGTTATGGTCCGCATGGTTGGGCCTCTCGCCATGACTAGACCCGCTGGCCTGCAGCCTGCCGCTTCGAGTCCGACGAAGGGATGATCAGCCGAAGCTCATCTTGGTCGATCAGCGTGTACTCAGGCAGACGTCCCGAGAGTTCACGGGTCTCGCGCCTGATGATCGGCAGTCCGTCACCGCGGCGGTCCATGAGATTGGAGCGCCCAAGCCCCGCGGGTGCCGGACACCTGGCGAGCAGGGAAACGATCAGCTCGTTTCGGCTGGACTGGCGAAGGTGCAAGGTGTCGGGGGTGAGCGTGTTCGCGAGCCCACCCGGGACGTGGAGTTCCAGGCGATCCCCAAACAGGTGCAAGCGAATGCGCGAACCTGCCATGGAGTAGTCGCGGTGGGCAACCGCGTTTACGAGGGCCTCGAACACCGCACGTTCGCTGAACTGCGGACTCTCGATACGCGCCGTCGTCTTGGTGGCGCGGACGAGCATGTTCCGGCGCACGAAGTGCAGCCCTTCGTCGATCTGCCGATCCAGCGGTCCATGGATGTCTCGCGCATCCGTCTGATACTCCACGTCCGTCCGCTCGCCGGCATAGCTGACTGCCTGTACGTACGCATGAGGCAGCCAGCGTTGCGGGTCGAGCGTGCAAAGCAGGACCCCCGCAACGGTTAGCCGGCGGGATCCCTCAGGATCCTCGGTCGCAACGCGGAGCTTGCTGGCCATGTCCTCCGTAACGCCCTCCTCCTCCACCAACTCCTCGCGCAGGAAACGTCGCGTCAGGGCGTGGTCCAGGTCGCCCGGCGCCGTGTTGGGCACGGCGGACTCGTCGAATCGAATCAATCGGCTTTGGCTGCGCTGTTGAAACAGACGTGCCAGACGATCTGGCGTCATCTCCCGTCTCGAGCTTCCGAGACGCTCGAAGTACCCGCCCGAACTCCGGTGTACGAACAAGCTTCGGGCGACATCTATCCGGATGATCGGTGTCGGCGTGCCATCTGGCCCGTCCAGCTCGAGCTTGTAGATCTGGGCATCCAGAGGCGGCCTGATGGAGTCGTTGCAGATCTCGCGAGCCCACCGCTCGACAGCATCGAGACTCCCCAACGGGATTCCGGTTACGGCGCGCGTCTTGTCGTCGACGCCCAGCACGACCGTTCCTCCCCTGGCATTGGCCAAGGCGGCAAGTTCGTCGGAGAAGTCTCGTCGGTCCGGACTCTTGACGTTCGATCCACGCAGAACGATGTCCTTGAGCTCGAGGAGGGTGTCCTCGCCGAGGCGAATGCGTTTCGCCAAGCCCGCGACCTGGTTCACGTCCGTACCTGTTCCACGCCGATACCGATCACGTCCACTCGTCGCCACCATTGCGCAAGCGGGCGGCTCTGTAGCGGGACCGGAGAATACCACCGGGCAGTTTCAGTACAGCGCCCGGTCATTCTCACTCAGTCCTCGGACAACGGCGTTCTTCGCGCCCGCCAACGTCGCACCAGTACTAACGCGAGCCCGAGCATCAGCGGGGCAACCACCGCCAGCGTGCCCCACCGGCCGAACGGGGTCGTGCCCGCCATGCCGGCGACCTCGCCGGTCAGCACGCCCTGCTCGAACTGCGGTAGCTCGTCGACGACCCGCCCGTAGGGGTCGACGATCGCGGTGATCCCGTTGTTGGTCGCGCGCAGCACGTAGCGCCCGTTCTCGAGCGCCCGCATGCGCGCGATCTGCAGGTGCTGGTGTGGGCCGATGGAAGCGCCGAACCAGGTGTCGTTGCTGATCGTGACCAGGGCGTCCGCGTCGCGGGCGGAGGCGCGGACCAGCTCGGGGTAGGCGATCTCGTAGCAGATCGCCATCGCGAGGGCCGCCGAACCGGCGCGCAGCGGCGGCTGTTCGGAGTCGCCGGGAACGGTGCGGGACATCGGCAGGTCGAAGAAGCCGATGAGACCCCGGAGGACGGACTGGAAGGGGACGTACTCGCCGAACGGCACCAGGCGCCGCTTGGCGTAGCGCCCGTCGCCGTCGCCGACGGCAACCGCGCCGTTGTACCAGCGCGCGCCGTCCGGGGACCACTCGCCGAAAACGATGCCGAGCAGCAGCGCGCCCTGGGCCCGGTCCTCCATGTCCGCGAGGAAGTCCCCGGCCATGTGCAGGGGGAGGGTGATGGCGGCTTCCGGCCAGACGACGACGTCGCGGTCCCAGACCGGGTCGGACAGGCCCGCGTAGCGCTCCAGGATTGCGGTCCGGCTCGCTTCGTCCCACTTGGTGGCCTGGTCGATGTTGCCCTGCACGAGGGCGACGCGGTGTCGCTCCTCCGGGGTCGTCCATCCGACGCCGGCCACGGACCAGCTCGCGAGCCACGGCAGCGCCGCCACGATCAGCGCGGCCCGCGAGCGCCATTGCACGAGGCATGCCGCCGTCAGCACGGCCCCGAAGCCGACCAGCAGGACGCCGCCGACGGGTGCGAGGGCTTCGAGCGGGGTGTCGAGCATGGCGTATCCGGCGAAGAGCCACGGGAAGCCGGTCAGGAACCAGGTGAGCAGCCACTCCGTCAGGACCCAGACCGCGGCGAAAGCGACGGCGGCCGCCACCGGCCCCGGCGGCCGGAGGCGCACGAAGGCCCATGCCACGCCGGCATGGAACAGCGCCATCCCCGCCACGAACGCGGCGACCAGGAACGCTGCCAGGAACGGCGACGCGCCCCCGTAGACGTGGATGCTGACGTAGATCCAGGAGACGCCCACGCCGTACTTGCCGGCGCCGAACAGCCAACCTGTGAGCAGCGGTCGGGCGTCAGTGCGGCAGAGCAGCCAGAACAGGACCCCCGCAGCCGCCGGCGTGACCGGCCACCAGTCGAACGGGGCAAGTCCGAGGGGGAACGCCGCGCCGGCGCCGAGCGCCAGGAGCCCCGCGCCGAGGCGTTGCAGCGACGCGCGCCGGGTCAACGGCAATCGAGTTGCAGCAGCCGGATGCGGCGGCTGTCGGCGTGCAGCACCTGGAAGTCGAAACGGTCGACGGACACCCTCTCCCCCCGCTTCGGTAGCCGGCCGAACTTCCGGAGCACGACTCCGCCGATGGTGTCGCTCGCGTCCTCGTCGAAGTTGGCCTGGAAGTACTCGTTGAAGTCCTCGACGGTCGTGACGGCCTTCACGGTGTAGCAGCCGGAATCGAGCGCCTTGATGAAGCTGTCGTCGTCGACGTCGTACTCGTCCTCGATCTCGCCGACGATCTGCTCGAGGACATCCTCGATGGTCACGACGCCCGAGACGTGTCCGTACTCGTCGATGACCACCGCCATGTGGTTGCGCGTCTGGCGGAACTCCTGCAGCAGGATGTTCAGCCGCTTGCTCTCGGGGATGATCGCGGCCGGCCGGATGCAGTCCTTCAGGTCGAAATCGTCCCGGTCCTCCCGCAGCAGGAGCGGCAGGAGGTCCTTGGCGTGCAGGATGCCCTTGATGTCGTCGAGGTCGTCGCCGATGACCGGGAAGCGGGAGTGCTGCGACTCGATGATGTGCACGAGCAGCGTCGGCAGCGCGGCGTCCGCCTTCACCGACACGAGCTGCGAGCGCGGGATCATGATGTCGCGGGCGTGCATGTCCGAGACCTGCAGCGCGCCGAAGATGATGTTGAGCGCCTCGCCGTCCAGGATCATTCGGTCCGCCGCGTCGCGGAGCACCTCGAGGAGTTCGCCCCGGTCCGACGGTTCCCCGGAGAAGAGGTCGGCGACCCAGTCGCGCCAGGTACGCTTGTGGTCCTGTTTCGGTTCGCTCATTTCGCTTGGGTGGCCGCGTACGGGTCGGCGAAGCCGAGCGTGTGCAGGACGGCCGATTCGCGGGCTTCCATGCGCGCGGCCCCGGCTTCGTCGCCGTGGTCCATGCCGCGCAGGTGGAACACGCCGTGCACGACCATGTGCGCGAAGTGCGCTTCCACGGTC
>JAPPHP010000346.1 GCA_028821035.1 Gammaproteobacteria bacterium
TGATCGCCGACAGCTGGATCGACATCGAGCAGTTCCGCCTGTTCGTGCTGCGCACGGCCTGGAAGATCGACCGGATCAAGAACTACAAGGAGGTCCGTGCGGACATCTCGGCCGTCAAGGCGCAGATGCCCAAGGTCTACCACGACGTGTACGCGCGGGCTTTGCAGGTGCACGGGTCCCTCGGGCTGTCGACGGAGATGCCGTTCGCGGCCGGCGTCCTCGACAGCTTCCACATGGGGCTGGCGGACGGGCCCACGGAGGTCCACAAGGTCACCTTGGCGCGGCAGATCCTCGGGCGCTACCAGGGCACCGACGAGCTGTTCCCGGACTACCACTTGATCAAGAGGCGCGAACGGGCGCTCGCGAAGTACGCGGACGTGATCGAGCGGGAGGTGGCGGAAGCGTAGGGGACGGCCCTCGCCCGCCGCCGCGAGAGTGCGCACGATGCAGACCCGCTTCCCGCGTGGCCGCGGCCCGGCTCTGCCGAGGCTGGCTGCCATCGGTATCGTCAGCCTGCTCTGGGCCTGTTCGGGCCCGTCGGAACCGTCCGGCCGGGCGAATGTCCCCGACGCGCCCCTGCCGCTCGCGGGCGCGCACAACCTGCGTGATCTCGGCGGACATCCGGCCGCTGACGGGCTCCGGATCAAGCATGGGGTCGTCTACCGTTCCGATGCCCTCAGCCATCTGACCGATGCCGATCTACGCCGCGTCGCCGATCTCGGTCTGCGAACCGTGGTGGACTTCCGCATCGACCAGGAGATCGAACTCGAGGGGCCCTACCGTTTGCCCGAAGAGCAGGACATCCGCCGGGTCAGCCTCCCCATCCATCCTGCCGACTCGGCCGGTTACCTGCAGAGGCTGCTCGCGGGCCAGGTCGAAGAGGCGGCCGAGACCACCGAGTACATGACCGACCTCTATGCAACCGTGGCCCTGGATCACGCCCGTGAGTACCGCGCGCTGGTGGATGCCGTGCTGGAGCCCGACGGGACGCCGCTACTGTTTCACTGCACGGCCGGCAAGGACCAGGCCGGAATCGCGTCCGCGCTACTCCTGCGTCTTGTCGGAGCGCCCATGGAGGCCATCGAGGCCAACTACCTGGCCTCTCCCGCCGCGCGGCTCCCGGAGGACGTCGAGCTGTTCGACGGCATCGATCCGGCGTTGCTGGAACCCATGCTCGGGGTCGATGTCGCGTACCTGCGTGCGGCTTTCGCGAAGATCGACCTGGTCTACGGTTCGTTCGATGCGTATGCCGAGACCGCCCTCGGCGTCGATGCGGAGAAACGCCGCCGGCTCATGCGTTTGCTGACCGAGCCGATCGAGGGATAGGCGCGCCGATCGGGGACCGGGACGGCTTTTGCTCATCGCCGCGTACCGCGGATTGCCGTACGATTAGCTGCGAGCCTCTTGGGGCAACCCGTCATGCTCGATCACAACGACACGACCGCCGCATACGACCGCGCCCGCGGCGCCATCGCGCACCACCAGCGCACAGTTCTTCACGATCGCGACCGGAAAGCCCTGCTCGCCGCCCTGGATGCGCCATCGGAACCGACACCCGCGCTCCTGGAGGCGATAGCCCTGCATCGCGCCCGCACCCGGCGGACCGAAGGGGACTGACCCCTATCGCCTCGACTCCGCATCGAGCAACTCGACCCCGCGAGGCACGACCGCGCGGCGTTCCACTGCGGGGGCGATCGCCTCGACAACTTCCTGCGCGCGACCGCCCGCAAGCAGAGGGTGCCGACTTCACACGGGTACAGGTGGCCACAGAGGGCGAGAGCACGATACTCGGCTACTACGCGCTCAACGCGCACGCCCTCGAAGCGGCTGACGGCGACTTGCCGCGAGACCTGACCCGGCATGCTCCCCGATCCGGAGCCATCCCGGCGATCTATCTCTCTATGATCGCGGTCGACCAGACTCAACAGTGCGGCCCGTCAACAGGCCTCCGAGTAACTGGGGCGCCCGTCCCGACATCGTGCATGAAGCCACCACGGGCGGGGACGAGCCCCGCCCCTACATGCCAAACCGGTAGCTGACGTTCACGCCGGCGGTCCGCGGGCGGGTCGCGTTCATTGCGAGCATGAAGGAGCCGAAATGGCGGGCCTGGAGGGTGATCTCGTCGCCGACATTCTCCACGTAGGCCACGACCCTCCAGCGCTCGTCCTCCCAGCCGACCTGGAGGTTGACCGTGCCGCTCGAATCGATCTCGCCCAGCGGATGGTTGTTCAGGTTCGAGTGGAAGGCCGACTGCCAGAAGAACTCCACCGTGCCGAGCCACTCTCCACCCGCGAACGGGTAGTGCGCGTTGAGCGCGCCGGATGCGGTGCGCTCCGGACTGTCCGGCGGACGGTGCCCGTCGCAGTCCAGGCAGGCGGCCGCCGGAATGCCGCGGGATTCCGCATCGAGGAAACCCAGGGCGAGTTGGACGTCCCAGTACCGGTTGAGCACCCACTGCAACTCGAGTTCCACCCCCGAGCCCTCCACCTCTCCGACATTGAGCACCGCGGCCAGTCCCGCGGCCGGGTCGAACACGTCGATCTGCCGATCCTGATAGTCGTAGGTGTAGGCCGCCACCGCCACGCGCAGGCGGTCGTCGAGCAGATTTCCCTTGGCGCCGACCTCGTATGCCCACACCTCCTCGGCGTCGTAGGTGGCGATGCCGGCGCCCGGGGGCGGTAGCAGGGTCAGCGGGTCCGCCGGCTCCGACAGACGGGTCGTCTCGAGACCGCCAGCCTTGAAGCCCCGGCTCGCCGTGCCGTAGAGCATCAGGTTGTCGCGCGCGAAGTAACGGAGTGCGACCCGTGGCGAGAAATCGGTCCACGTCTCTCCGCCCGATACCGGGGACGGCGTGTAGACCGCAAGGATGAAGCCTCCTCCCAGGAACTCGAACTCGCCGTCCCGTTCGTCACTCGTGTAGCGCCCCCCCACGCTCAGGTCGAGGGCATCGGTGAGCTGCCACCGCGTCTCGCCGTACGCGGCCCAGCCCTGGTAATCGCCGTCGATGAACGCGCGCTCGTCGAACACGAGGGGGAACGGGAAGCCGAAAAGGAACCCGAGGTCTCCCGTGAGGTGGTGCATGTTGTAGAACACGTCCTCGTTGTAGAAGCTCGTGCCGGCGAACCACGAGAGGCGGCCGCGGTCTCCAGACAGTACGAACTCCTGGCTGAAATACTCGCTCTCCTGCTGCGACATCCAGTTGCCCATCTCGAGCGGCATCCCGTCCCAGTCCTCCTGGTAGTCGAACTTGTTGGCGTAGTAGCCCGTCAGCGACCGCAGGGCCATGGACCCGGGCAGGTCGATGTTGACGGTCAGGCTCGTCGAGGCCATCTGGACGCGGTCGTAGTCGCCCGTCGTCGTGTTCACCGTGAGTTCGTCGCCCCACATCAGCGAACCGTCCGGGTTGAGCGGGATGTAGATGACTCCGGACTGCTCGCGGTCCTCGTAGGCGACCCGCAGCGTCGCGTCACCCCAGTCGGGCTCGTGGCGCAGGGACAGGCGTGCCGCGCTCAGGTCATACCAGAGATGATCCTCGCCCGTCGTCAGGTTGCGCATGTAGCCGTCCTCTTCCTTCTGCAACACGGCAGCGCGCAGGCCCCAGCGGTCGCCGAGCGGCAGGTTGACCATGCCCTCGATACTCTGGCGGCCCCGCTCGCCGGCGCCGACCGCGAAGGACGCCCCCGTCCCGGCAAGGTCCGGCTGCGCCGTGATGACGTGGATCGCCCCCGAGGAGGCGTTGCGGCCGAACAGCAGCCCCTGCGGGCCCTTCAGTACCTCGACCCGGTCGAGGTCGTAGTAGGTGCCGATCGCGGCCCCGTGGCGGCCCCGGTAGATGCCGTCCGTGTAGAGGCCGAGCGCCGGTTCGGACGCGGCCGTGTACGTCCCGGCATTGATGCCCCGCACGGTGATGAACATGTAGTTGCTGGACAGGCTCCCGGCCACGCCCGCGACGGCCTTCACGAGGTCCTGCGAGTCCTTGATGCCCGTGTTGCGCAACGCCTCGCCCGTGAAGGCCGAGATCGCGATCGGCACCTCCTGGATGGACTCGTCGCGCTTCTGTGCGGAGACGATGATCTCCTCTATGGCCGGGCGGGCGCCTTCGTCGGCAGCGGCAGACTCCTGCGCCGACGTGCCCCAGCAGAGCGTGGTCGCCATTGCCGCGGCCACGAGCGGCCGTACGCTCGATCCTGTTACGTTCATGTCCGTTTCCCTCCCAGAACCCGCGGTTGCGCGGGTCTCTTGTTCGTGTCGGAGCCGCGCGACTCTCTAAGGTTTGCTCATTTCATCCGCAAACGTCCTGGCCTCTATGACCACCAGTTCCCGGTAGTTGCCCAACGTCTCCCAGGTGCCGGAAAAGCCCTTCGGCATGACCAGGAAGTCTCCCGCATCGAATCGCTGCGCGTGACCTTTCTTGTCAGTCAGGATCAAGCTACCGTCGAGCACGTGAATGAACTCATCGTAACCGACGTCTTCCACCTCAAACTTCTGAGACTCCAGGTCCACTACCAGTGACAGGATGTCGCCCGCATAGACCGGTTTGCTCCAGCCCTTGCTGTCGTGGCCGGAATGGATCCGGCGGGGGTTACCAACCGCTTTTTCCTCAAGCGGCGGATTCTCTTCCATGTCGTCGTGTGACAGGTTGTCCAACGCAATCAGAAACGCTCTATCGCTCATCTGAGGCTCCTTGGACGCTTCGGTAGCGACTCAACGTCACAACCACGCCTTCTCCGCTGCGAGGCGCGGCACGGCACGGGCGGAGACGAGCCCCGCCCCTACATGCCGAACCGGTAGCTGACGCTCACCCCGGCGGTTCGCGGGCGGGTCGGGTTTATTCCGAGCTGGAAGGCGGGGTCGTAAACGCGGACTTGGACGGTGACCTCGTCGGTCGCATTCTCCAGGTAGGCCACGACCCTCCAGCGCTCACTCTGCCAGCCGGCGTGGAGGTTGACCGTGCCGGTCGAGTCGAGCTCCCCCAGCGGGTGGTTGTTCAGGTTCGAGTGGAACTCCGACTGCCAGAAGAACTGCACCGTTCCGAGCCACTCCCCACCGGCGAACGGGTAGTGCACGTTGAGCGCGCCCGACGCGGTACGCTCCGGACTGAAGGGCGGCGTGTGACCGTCGCAGTCCAGGCACGCGGCCGCCGGGATGCCGCGGGATTCCGCGCTGAGGTAGCCCAGGGCGAGCTGTACGTCCAGGTACTGGTTGAGCACCCACAGCAACTCGAGTTCCAGGCCCGAGCCCTCCACCTCTCCGATATTGACAATGGCGGACAGCCCCTCGAACGGGTCGAGGACGTCGATCTGCCGTTCCTGGTAGTCGTACCAGTAGGCCGCCACCGCCATGCGCAGGCGGTCGTCGAACAGGGTTCCCTTCGCGCCGACCTCGTACGCCCATACCTCCTCGGCATCGTAGGTGGCGACCGCTGCGCTTGGCGGCGGCAGGAGGGTCAGCGGATCCGCCGGCTCCGACAGACGGGTCGTGTCGAGGCCCCCGGCCTTGAAGCCCCGGCTGGCCGTACCGTAGAGCATCACGTTGTCGCGGACGAAGTAGCGCAGCGCGACCCGCGGCGAGAAGTCGTTCCAGGTCTCCCCGCCGGACACGGGGGACGGCGTGTACAGCGGCACGATGAAGCCTCCCCCCAGGAACTCGAACGTGCCGTCCCGCTCGTCGTTCGTGTAACGGCCGCCAACGCTCAGGTCGAGCGCTTCGGTGAGTTGCCACTTCGCTTCGCCGTACACGGCCCACCCCTGGTACTCGCCGTCGATGTACACCTGCTCGTCGAACACGAGCGGAAACGGGAACCCGAACAGGAAGCCGATGTCGCCGGTAACGTGGAACAGGTCGTAGCTGATGTCCTCGCTGTAGAGACTGGCCCCGGCGAACCACGAGAGGCGGTCGCGGTCACCGGACAGCACGACCTCCTGGCTGAAGTACTCGCTCTCCTGATACGTGAGCCAGTTGCCGAGTTCCAGCGGGGTCCCGTCCCAGTCCTCCCGGTAGTTGAAGTCGTTGGAGTAATAGCCCGTCAGCGACCGCAGCGTCATGGACCCGGGCAGGTCGATGTTGACGGTCAGCGTCGCCTCGGCCGTCTCGATGAAGTCCCGGTCACCCGACGTCCCGCTCACCTTGAGTTCGTCCCCGTACAGCCACGAACCGTCCAGGTTCATGGGCAGGTAGATGGCGCCGGACTGGTCCCGGTCCTCGTAGGCGACCTTCAGCGTCGCATCGCCCCAGTCGGGCTCGTGGCGCAGGGACAGGCGCGCCGCGCTCACGTCGTACCAGAGGTGGTCCTCGCCCGTCGCGAGGTTGCGTGCGTAGCCGTCCTCTTCCTTCCGCAGCACGGCCGCCCGCAGGCCCCAGCGGTCGCCCAGCGGCAGGTTCACCATGCCCTCGATGCTCTGCCGGCCCCGCTCCCCGGCGCCCACCTCGAGGTACGCCTCCGTCCCGCCCGGGTCCGGCTGCGCCGTGATGACGTGGATCGCCCCCGAGGAGGCGTTGCGGCCGAACAGCAGCCCCTGCGGGCCCTTCAGCACCTCGACCCGTTCCAGGTCGAAGTAGGTGCCGATCGCGGCCCCGTGGCGGCCCCGGTAGATACCGTCGGTGTAGAGGCCGAGCGCCGGTTCGGACCCGGCGCTGTACGTCCCGGCATTGATGCCGCGCACCGTGATGAACATGTAGTTGTTCGATATGGCGCCGGACACGCCCGGGACGGCCTTGACCAGCTCCTGGGAGTCCTTGATGAGGCTGTTGCGCAGCGCCTCGCCCGTGAAGGCCGAGATCGCGATCGGCACCTCCTGGATGGACTCGTCGCGCTTCTGTGCGGAGACGATGATCTCCTCGATGGCCGGGCGGGCGGCGTCCGTGTCGCCGGCCTCCTGGGCCGAGGCTCCCCAGCAGAGTGCTGCCAGGCCCGCGGCGGTCAACGCCTGTATCGTGTGTCGTCGTGCGTGCATTTTATTCCCCTCCTCCGCTCAGTTCGGGACGGGAGACCACAAAGAGTCTCCCCTACAGGTCGATGCCAAGGTCCTTCAGGCTTTGCAGATACGTCTGCGTCTCGACGACGATGAGTTCCCGGTACGGGTCGCCGGTCATCTGCCAGGTGCCGGTCCAACCCTTGGGCAGCACCAGGTGGTCGCCCGTCCGGAAGGTGTGCGCCGCGCCGTCGTCCGCACCGGTCAGCACGAGTTCGCCGGCCAGGATGTAGATGAACTCGTCGTAATGGAGGCCGTCGACTTGCAGCGTACCCGGCCCCGACTCGTACACCGCGGAGACGATGTCGCCCTCGAAAACGGACTTGAAGGCTGACTGGACGCCGTCCTGCTCGGGCCCCGGGTCGAGGCCCTGCCCGGCCAGCACGGCCGGGTCGATGCGCACGGGCGCGGCGCTGGTCCGGGTTTGCTCAACGGTTGCTGGCTGTTCTGCCATCACTGTTTCCCTTGGTTCCCTGATTGTGTGTCCTCGATGCTCCCTCACGGAACGGGAGACCACAAGGGTCTCCCCTACGGTTCCGAGGCGGCCTCCTGCGCCTCGTGCGCGTCCCAGGCGCGATTGATCAAGTAGGCCCGCAGGGCCTCGGCGCCCTCGTCCGTCATCTCGAAGGCCGGCATGCCGCGCGCGGCGAGCGCTCCGCCAAGCACGGTCTGCAAGTATTCCACGCTCCCCGGCAGCCGCGTGCGCAGGTCCAGCTCGGCCACGACCGCGACGCCCTCGGGACCATGGCAGGTCATGCAGCCGTAGGCCTCGAAGAGGTCATTGCCGGCCGACGCCAGGGCCGTATCGGGACGCGGTTCGGGCGGCGCCGCGAAGTGCCGCATCTCCGCCCACGGCGGCGCCGGAGCGCTGCCGTCGAGGGCGAAGGCGAGCAGGCGGGGGCGGCTGCGCGCCCGAG
>JAPPHP010000164.1 GCA_028821035.1 Gammaproteobacteria bacterium
TGTTGCCGCGGGTGCCGACGAAGTCGATGTCGCCGTCGCCGTCGAGGTCGCGCGCTTCGAAATCGTCGAACATGCCGCGCTTGCGCCGCGAGATGTCGTACCGTGTCCACTCCCCGCCCGTGACGCCCGGATTGCGGAACCACCCGAGGCGTCCGAGCGCATCGCTCGCCGTCACCTCGCCGTCCTCGTCGCGCGGCCCCTGGCTGTAGCTTCCCGACATGACGTCGAGAGCGCCGTCGCCGTCGATGTCGGCCAGCGCGATGCCCGTCACGGTGTCCGGGCTGAAGGTTCCGATCCGATGCACGATCCAGGGGGCGTCCGGCGCCGGCGGTTGTTCGATCCAGACCAGTCCGATCGAGGATCCGACCAGGGGACGGGGGCCGGGCTCACCGAACCGGGCCGCGGTCACGATGTCGGTCCTGCCGTCGCCGTTCAGGTCCGCGTGGTCGAGATGGAAGCCGGCCACCGCGGTGCCTTCTTCGACGTCGATGGGATGCTCGACGAAGTCGCCCACGTCTCCGCCGGTGTTCTCGAACCAGATCATCCGGGGACCGCCGCGTATGCCGCCGACGATGTCGAGGTCCCCGTCGCCGTCGATGTCCACCGGCTGGGCGTTGTGCGGGACGCTGTAGTTTCCGAGCACCGTCTCCTGCCAGCCGTCGGCGGCGAGCGGATCGCCCGTGGCGTGAAAAACCGAGATCGGCGTGTCGCGCAGGTAGTCCTCGGGCCTGGGGTTCTGCGTGCCCTTGTTCGGGGCTATCGCCTCGGGCCGCCCATCGCCGTCGAGGTCCGCGAGGAACACGCGGATGTAGGAGCCGCGGTTCCGCGTCATCGGCAGCATCAGGCGCGGCCACTGGCCCGTACGCACGTCGGCCCCGGGATTCTGGAAGTAGATGAGGTGCGCGAGTTCCGCCGCGACGATCACGTCCGCGTGTCCGTCGCCGTTGACGTCGGCGATGTCCACGTCCTCCGGGGCGGCCGCCTCCGCCCCTTCGGCCAGGGTGACGTTCGTCCACACGTCCGGGTCGTCGGAGGCGAAGGCGATTCGCACGTGGCCGTCGGCTTCGCCGTCGTAGCTCGTGTCGGACTCGTGTACGGAGACCACGTCCTCGAACCCGTCGCCGTCGAGGTCCGCCAACCCCAGCCCGTCGCTGCCGCTCACGGGAACGCCCGTGGTGGCGGGATCGTCGATCAGGTGCTCGCGCCAGCTGATGAAGGCGCCGTCGGGGGTCCGCGCGGTGCTCGGGGTGTCGCCGACGGTGGTGGGAGGCGGTGGTTCCTCCGGAGCGCAGGCGGCGATGGCCAGGGCGGCAATCGGGAAGAGACGGTGCATAGGAAGTGTCCGCAGCCTGGAGTCCGTCGATTATTGGGCCGTTCGCGGGGGTTGGGCAACCCATGCAGGGATGCATGAGCCCGGGCTGGTAGCATGCGCCCGTTGAATGGACCCATCGCACGGAGACGTTCCGATGACTCGATGCGCGCTGGTAACTACCTGCCTGCTGATCGTGGCGGGCTGTGGCGAACCCCTCTACACGATCCCGGGCGGGGAGCTCGCCGGACCCGAGGCTGCGGCTCCGGTCGAATGGAGCCAGGTGCCCGACACGATCCAGCTCGAGACCCGGCCCGGCGACCCGTACTCGATCAACATCTGGGGCGTCGCGGTGGGCGACGATCTCTACGTTGCCACAGGGCCCGAGGGCGCGAACTGGACGCCCTACATCGAGGCGGATCCGACCGTGCGGGTGCGTTTGGACGAAGAGGTGTATCCGCTGCGCGCGATCCTGGTCGACGATGCGGACGAGCAGGCGCGGGTGACGACGGTCTATGAAGAGAAGTACGGCATGGGGACCGACTGGGTGGCGACGTCCATGATGTTCCGGCTGGAACGCCCCTGAACCGTGGAGGACGGACGGATGGATTACCTGCTGAGCGGCGTTCGCGTCATTGACGCGGCCACCTTTCTCGCCGGCCCGGCGTCGGCCACGATCCTCGCGGACTTCGGCGCCGACGTCATCAAGGTAGAGCCGCCCGGCGGCGACGTGTACCGGACGCTGGTGGGTCGCCATCCGGTGCCGTACCACTGGCAGTTGACGTCGCGCAACAAGCGCAGCATCTGCCTCGACCTCAAGCGCCCGGAGGGGCAGGAGGTGCTCCACCGCCTGGTGGCGGACGCCGACGTGCTCCTGACGAACTTCCTGGGCAAGCAGCTCGATGCGTTCCGCATGACGTACGAGGAACTCAAGGCGATCAATCCGCGGCTCGTCTTTGCGCAGATGACGGGCTACGGGACGCGCGGACCGGAGGTCCGGCGCCGGGCGTTCGACGTCACGGCGTGGTGGGCGCGATCCGGGATCATGGAGCTGGTTCGCGGGAAGGGCCAGGCGCCGATGCAGCCGGCGCCCGGCATGGGCGACCACACGACGTCGCTCGCCATGTACGGCGCCATCATGACGGGGCTCTACCGGCGCGAGCGGACCGGCGAGGGATGCCAGGTGACCACCTCCCTCGCGGCGAGCGGAGCCTGGGTGAACGGCATGGCGCTGCAGGGCGTCATCGCCGGGGTGGACCTCGCCGCCATCAGCCAGGAGCGCGGCTGGGCCAATCCGTTCCGCATCGCCTACCCCACCAGCGATGGCCTCTACGTGACCCTCGCCATCATCAACACGGGCCGCGAGTGGCCGCAACTCGCACGAGCCCTGGACCATCCGGAGTGGCTCGAGGACCCCCGCTTCGCCGACATGCGCACGCTGCTGCGCAACCGCGACGCCCTGATCGAGGCGATCACCACCGCGACCTCCCGGTGGACGCAGGCGGAACTGATGAAGCGACTCGACGCCCACGAAGTGACCTGCGGCGTCGTCGCGCGCATGTCGGAGGTGGTCGTGGACGAGCAACTGCGCGCAAACGATATCGTCGTCGAGACCGACGATTCCGGCGAAGGCTACGACTACACCATCAACTCGCCGATCTTCCTGGAGGAAGAAGGGAAGCGGCCGCCGAAACGCGCTCCGGAGATCGGCGCGCACACGGAGGAGGTGCTTGCGGAGGCGGGGTACTCGGAAGCGGAGATCCGGACGCTCCTGGAAGCCGAGGTGGCGTTCGGGCAGGCGAACTGATCCGGAAGTGGGCGCCGTGCACGGAGGCCGGAAAGAGGAGCCCCGCGAGGTGAGACTGACGTTCAACGGCACGACGCCGCTGGACCCGGTCATCAATGCGTGGTTCGCCGACCGGACCGACGCGCTCGGCTCGATGGCGCGCGACTGGTGGATACGGATGCGCGGCTGCGGCGACGACGTGCTGGAGCTGTTCCACGACGGCTGCCCCGTCGCCTGTATCGAAGACGTCCCCTTCGCCTACGTGAACGCGTTCAAGAGGCACGTGAACGTGGGGTTCTTCAATGGCGCCTCCCTGCCCGATCCCGAGGGACTGCTGGAAGGCACCGGCAAGCGGATGCGCCACGTCAAGCTGCGTTCCGGCGTCGAGATCGACGAGGGCGCGCTGGCGGACCTGATCGACGCCGCGTACCGCGACGCCCGGGACTACGTCGCGGGAGGATGATCGCCCTCCTGGCTTGCCCGGGAGGGACGCTTCGTCGGAGATAGGCCGGTCAGTGGGGGAGGACGTCGATGCCTTGGCGGGCGATAACACCCTGTTCCGCCGGTTCATTTGGTCCGCCGACGAGGCGCGCCTGGGCTACGCTTGTGCAGATGCGCCGAACACGTCACGGTGACCTGCATGGAACCACTCCACCGGGTCCTCGCGCCCGCGGTCGTGCGCTGGGAAGGCGACCGGCCGTACTCGGTCGGGTTCGGCGACGTGTACCACGGCACGGACGGCGCGGAGGAGGCCGAGCGCGTCTTCCTGGAACCGGCCCGTTTCGATGAGCGGGTTGCGGTGGCCGAGTCGTTCACGGTCGGCGAACTCGGGTTCGGCCTGGGACGGAACTTCGCGCTGGCCGCCGAGCGTTTCCTGGCGCGTTCGGCCGGCCGGCTGCACTACGTCGCCTTCGAGCAGGCGCCCGCGGGCCGCGAAGACCTCGAGCGTGCGGCACGGCGCTCGGGATGGGCGATGCACCGGCGCCTGGTCGATGCCCTGCCGCCCGCCATCGCCGGTTGGCATCGGCGGCGTTTCGCCGGCGGGCGCGTGCTGCTCTCGCTGTACTTCGGCGATGTCCTGGCGGGCCTCACGGACCTGACCGGCCGCCAGGGGTCGGGGGTCGACGCCTGGTTCTTCGACGGGTTCGCCCCGCGCTGCAATCCCGAGATGTGGAGCGCGGCCGTATGCGACGCGGCGGCGGCGCTCTCGCAGCCGGGCGCCACGGTGACGACCTACTCGTCGGCCGGCGTGGTCAAGCGGGCCTTGCGGCAGGCGGGATTCATTGTGCGGCGGGTGGATCAGCGGCCGCGCAAATGGCACGCGCTGGTCGGCGTGTTGCCGGGATCGTGGTCGCCGAGGACGATGACACACCGGCCGGTATCGGTCGTCGGTGCGGGCTTCGCCGGATGCGCCGCGGCGCGCGCGCTGGCGGAAAGGGGTTTCGAGGTGTCGGTGCACGATGCGTCGGTTGCCGCGGGCGCTTCGGCCATTCCCGCGGCGGTCGTGCATCCGCGGTTGCTGGGCGACGGCAGCGGCGCCGCATCGTTGCGCGCCCACGGGTACGGGTTTGCCGTGCACGCCCTCGCGGGTCTCGCCGGATTCCGATCGACGGGCGCGCTGCAGTTGCGCGGCCCGGACGGCGACCGGTCGCGTCTCGAGCGAATCCTGCCTGCCTTGCCGCCGGACTGGATCGCTCCGGTCTCTGCCCGGGAAGCCTCGGAGATCGCGGGCGTCGAAATCTCCGCCGAAGGACTGCACTTCCCCGATGCGGGACTCGTGGACGGCCCCGCCTTGTGCCGGGCCCTGATCGACCACCGGGGGATTCACCTGGAGCGGGGACCTCCAGCCGGCCAGGTGACCGTCCTGGCCTCTGCATCGAGGATCACCGAGCGGTTCCCGGAACTCGAAGTCGCGCCGTTGGAGGGGCAGGCGGACCTATTTCCCGGACCGAAGCTTCGGGTGCCGGTCCTGGGGGACGGGTACGCGGCGCCGGCCGGCTCTTCGGGGGAATGCTGGGTGGGCGCGACCTACGAGTACCGGCGCTGGGAAGCCGGGCGCGCGACGGCGGCGAATGGGGAGCGCTTTCGCCGGCTCTTCGGGCAGTCGCCCGCAACGCCGCTTGGCGTGTTCCGGGGCACCCGCGCGGTCACGTCGGACCGCCTGCCCGTGATCGGCCGGGCCGATGCGGACACGTACGTCACCGCCGGCCACGGCTCGAGCGGCACGACCACCGCCGTGTTCGCGGGCGAGTGGATCGCGAGCCTGGTCGCAGGGGAATGCCCGCCGGTCACGCGCGAGGTGGAGACCCTTTGCCGCGTCGAGCGCTTCCGGGAGCGCCAGTTGCGGCGGCCCAACCCTTTCGCGCGCAGGGAGCGCCAAGCGCTCAGTCGTCGAACGTCCTGACCCCGATGACGCTGTCGATGGCCTCGATGCGGCCCGTGAGCGCCTCAGTCGGCTGCACCTCGAGGTCGATGAGGTTGTACGCCACGTCGTCCCGGCTCTTGTTGAGCATGTCGATGACGTTGATGTCGGCGTCGGCGAGCACGGAAAGCACCTGGCCCAGCGTTCCGGCGACGTTCCAGTTGGTCACCGCGATGCGGTAGCCCTCGGTGCGCTCCAGGTTCACGGCGGGAAAGTTGACGGAGTTCTCGATGTTGCCGAAGCGCAGGAAATCGGTCAGTTGTTCCGCCGCCATGACGGCGCAGTTCTCTTCCGCCTCCTGCGTGCTCGCGCCGAGGTGCGGGGTCGCGAAGGCGCGCTTGTGCGCGGCCAGGGCGGCGCTCGGGAAGTCCGAGAAGTAGGCGCCGAGATGCTCCGAACGCAGGGCGTCCAGCACGGCGCCCTCGTCGACGATCTCCTGGCGCGCGAAGTTCAGCAGCGCGGCGCCGGGCTGAAACGCCCGGAGCGCCTCCGCGTCGATCATGCCCCGGGTCTCCGGAAGCGACGGGACGTGGAGCGTCACGTAGTCCGAACGCGCGAACAGGCTCGGCGGGTCGTCCATCCGCTCCACTTCCGCCGGGAGACGCCATGCCCCGTCGATGGACAGCGCCGGGTCGTACCCCACCACCCGCATGCCGAGATCGAGCCCCGAGCGCGCGACGCGGGAGCCGATGGCGCCGAGACCGACGACCCCGAGCGTGCGCCCGAAGAGTTCCCGGCCCTTGAAGCGCTTCTTCTCGCCTTCGACCAGTTGGTGAAGCTCGTGCTCGTCGGTCACGTTGGAGAGGGTCTTCGCGTACTGCATGCCTCCCATGACATCCCGCGACGCCAGCAGCAGTGCCGCCAGCGTCAGTTCCTTCACGGAGTTCGCGTTGGCGCCAGGTGTGTTGAAGACGACTACGCCCCGTTCCGTGCAGAGCTCCACGGGCACGTTGTTGACACCGGCGCCGGCGCGCGCGACGGCGTGCACGCCGGGCGCGACTTCGGCCCCGCTCAGCTTGTGGCTGCGCAGCAGGATCGCCTGGGCGTCGGCCAGGTCTGGACCGACCTCGAACCCTTCTTCGGGGAAGCGCTCGAGACCACGCGCGGCGATCTGGTTGTAGGTTCTGACGCGGTACATGGGCACCCGGCCGACGGGTTTCGGTTTCGCCCGTCGTGTACGGGGAGGTCGAAAAAGGCGCGGGATTTAACCACCGTTGGCGCGCGGGTTTCAATGCTCCGTTGAGCGGTTCGACGGGCTTCGTGACGGATGACGCCCAGACGGCGTCGGATCGTGTCGTCGATTCGCGCGCGAAGTCCGGGAAGCCGTGCTTGACGCCCCGCGCCCCCCCGGCGGACCATGGGTCGCGACGCCTGCGGGCTCGGATGGGACAGCCGGGATGCACGTACATCGTCTGGGTACTCCGGCTCCGCTCGTTCTTCTGGCGTGCCTGGCGCTGGCTGGGTGCGGGCAGGGTCCGGCGCCCACCGCCCCGGAACCGGTGCCCAAGGGCAGCGCCGCCCACATCCGCGAGGTCACCGCCGCGGTCGACGATGCGGCGCTTTCGAACGCGGATGCCCGGCCGGGGGACTGGCTGACCTACGGGCGCAGCTACCGGGAGGACCGCTACAGTCCCTTGGACGGGATCCACCGTGAGAACGTCGGGGAACTGGGCTTGGCGTGGACGCTGGATCTCGGCACGAAGCGGGGCATCCAGACCACGCCCCTCGTGGTCGACGGCATTATGTTCCTGACGGGCCCCTGGTCTGTCGTCTATGCCGTGGATGCTCGCAAGGGCACGCTGATCTGGCAGTACGACCCCGGCGTCTACCGGGGCGTCGGGACCCGGCTCTGCTGCGGCGTGTCCAACCGGGGTCTCGCGCTCTACAAGGGCGCCGTGTTCGTCGGAACCCTGGACGGTCGCCTGATCTCCATCGACGCGGCGGACGGAACGCCGAACTGGGAGGTAATGACGGTCGATCCGGAGGGATACCAGTCGATCACGGGAGCGCCGCGCATCGCGGACGGCCTGGTGCTGATCGGCAACGGCGGAGCCGAGTTCACGGCGCGGGGTTACGTTAGCGCGTACCACGCCGACACGGGAGCGTTGGCGTGGCGTTTCTACACCGTGCCCGGCAACCCGGACGAAGGTTTCGAACACCCGGACCTAGAGCAGGCCGCGGCGACCTGGACGGGCTCGTGGTGGGAGCTCGGGGGCGGGGGGACCGCGTGGGACTCGATCGCCTACGACCCGGAACTCGACCGCGTGTACATCGGGGTCGGCAACGGCACGCCCTGGAACCGGCTGCGCC
>JAPPHP010000357.1 GCA_028821035.1 Gammaproteobacteria bacterium
ACCTTCAACAACGACGGCACCAAGGTGCTGTACACCGACGAATGGGGCGGCGGCATGATGCCGCGCTGCCGCGCCTACGACCCGCTCGACTGGGGCGCCAACGCCATCTACGACATCGTCGACGGGAAGCTCGAGTTCAGGAGCTACTACAAGATGCCGGCGCCGCAGGACGAGCAGGAGAACTGCGTGGCGCACAACGGATCCGTGGTGCCGGTGCCGGGGCGCGACATCTTCGTCCAGGCCTGGTACCAGGGGGGCATCTCCGTGCTCGACTTCACCGATTCGGCCAAGCCGGTGGAGATCGCCTACTTCGACCGCGGCCCCGTCGACGAGGAACATTTGACCCTCGGCGGATACTGGTCCGCGTACTGGTACGAAGGGAGGATCTACGGGACCGAGATCCTCCGCGGGATCGACGTGCTGTCGCTCCTGCCGAGCGACTTCCTCTCGGCGAACGAGATTGCCGCGGCGGTACTCGCCGACCAGGGCCGGGAGTTCAATCCCCAGCAGCAACGAAGCTACGACTGGCCGGCCGAACCGGTGGTGGCCCGCGCGTATGTCGACCAACTGGTGCGCGACAACGCGTTCGACGAAGCGTCCCTGGCGGATCTCGATGCGGCGCTCGACCTGGCGGCCGCGGCGCTGCGGGAAGAGGCAAGTGACCCGGAACTGGCCGATCGGTTCGATGCGTTGGCGGCGTCGGTCGGAACCGGCGCCGGCGGGGACATCGCAACTAAGCGGCGAAGCGGATTGGCGGAGACGCTGCGCGGCATCGCCGCGCGGCTACGCCATCCATAACCAACCGATGAATGCCGCGGGAGATCTGCTATCCGTTTCCGAGGACGTCAGCGGCGCTTCGATAAGCGGCGTTGTCGCCGCCGGCTTCGAGGATGTTCTGCAAGCGTTCACGGAGAACTTCCGCCGGCGGGGCGAAGTTGGAGCGGCCTGCGCCATCTACAGGGGCGATGACCTGCTGGTGCACCTGTGGGGCGGCTACAGGGACCAGGCAAGAACCGAAAGGTGGAACGACGACACGCTGGCGTGTGTGCATTCGACAACCAAGGCAATCACGGCGGTCGCCATGGCCATGGCCGTGTCCAGAGGCCACTTTTCCCTGGATGACACGGTCGTCTCGCACTGGCCCGAGTTCGGTGTCCACGGCAAGCAGCACATCACGATCAGGCAGATTCTGGACCACTCTGCTGGACTGCCCATCGTCGAGGAAACCCTGACCATCGAGCATCTGGCCGACCTGGATGGCTTGAGCGAGATCCTGGCGCGACAGAAGCCACAGTGGGAACCCGGTACGCGTCATGGTTATCACGGTTGGACGTTTGGCATGTACGCGAACGAGATCATGCGCCGGACGGACCCGGAGGGTCGCAGTGTCGGCCAGTTCGTCGCGAAGGAAATCGGCGAGTCCCTTGGTGAGGAGTTCTACATCGGCTTGCCGGATACCGTTCCGGACCACCGGCTGTCGGAAGAGTTCACCAATCTTCGAACGCTCCTGGACATGCTCACGAACAAGCCTGTATCCACGATGGGTAGGATGCTCAGGTTTCTGTTCGAAAGGGACACGCTGCAGGCGAAGATGCTGAAGAACCCGGTGGAACTGGGTCAATTCGACCAGTTCAACACCCGTGCCGTTCGGCGCCTGGAGATCCCGGCGGGGAACGGTCACGGCACTGCCAGGGCCATGGCGCATATCATGGGGTCTTGCGCCAGCGGTGGGGCATCGCTGGGACTCTCGGGAGAGAGCCTTGCCCAGTGGGAAAGCAGGCATCCTGGGACCGGAAGGGATGAAATCGAAGCCGTCATGGGTGCGAGAGTCCTGTTCCAGGCCGGCATGATGAAACCCAATTCGGAGCATCGGACTCTGTTGGGCAGACCCCGCTGTTACTTTCATTACGGGAGTGGCGGTCATATCGCGTTTGCGGACCCGGACAGCGGTCTGGGGCTCGGTTACTGCAACAATCGAATACTGGCGGCGGTCGGTGACCGGAGGAGCAACTTGCTGGTCGACGCCATGTTGGGATGTGCGGACTGAGGATCGACGATGACTGCCGCGAAACCCCTCCGCGCGGCGGCTTCGGCCGAGGAGGTCTTCGGTACTCAGCACGGTCTCTTCTCCCGCGCCTACGCTGGCGACGATGACCCCCTCTCCGAAGCGCGCCTGAAGGCACTCTTCGGTCCGCAAGCCGCCATGGAAGGTCCGCTGGCGCGGACGGGAGTCGGTTGCCGCTTCCACGGGGTGGACGTTGCGCGACAACTGAGTGCCGAGCAGGCGGCCTACCTGATCGACGCCCTGAGCATGCACTCGATCATCGTCTTTGCCGGTCAGGATCTGCGGCGTGTGTCGCTGGCGCATTTCGAGCGTTTCGCGAATCACTTCGGCGCACCGCAACCTGTCCCGAAAGTAGTCACTGAGGGTGTCGTCGATGCGGTCAACGAAGCCCTGACCCAGATCACCGGCCAAGAGGGCGAACGCCTCGAGCACCTGCCGGTCCCACCCGAGTCCTCGGCCCTCTACACCGTCACCAACGTCGAGCCGGTCAAGGAAGGCTCGGTTCGGGTTCTGACGCCACGGCCGAGGGCGAGGAATCCCAGCAGGCAGGACATCTCCGACAGGGTGCGCTGCGAGGTGCTCTGGCACACGGACCAGGACCATGAGCGAATCGCCTGCAACACGACGATGTTCCTGGTCCACAGGCACCCCACGGCGCGAGACTCCGCTTCCGGAAACTGGCTGGGCAGCTATCCCGAGGTCGACTACGACACCTTCTACAGGCATCCCGACCTGCCGGAAGGCATGGAGCATTTCCATACCACCGATGCCAAGTTGGTGCGCTTGCGGCAGCAGCATCTGCCGCTGAACGCCGAGACCGCCTTTGCGGACACCGTCGCTGCGTTCGAAGCGCTGCCGGGCGCGGAGCGGGAGCGGCTCGAGCAGATCCGGATGGTGAAGTACGAGAGGCCGGGAGACGACGTCGACGGCAAGGGCTACTACTGTCCGCTGATACGCACGAATCCTCGCAGCGGACGCAGGATGATCTACTCACCCGTCTATGGCAGCCGCTTCGTCCTGCAGAACATCCCTCCGCCGCAGATCGAGGGCATGAGCAGGGCGGAGACGAAGGCGTTCCTGGACGAACTCGAGGCGCACTGCCTCCAACCGCGCTTCCGATACAACCACCTGCACGAAGAAGGGGACCTGGTCATCTGGGATGACTACGCGCTGCTGCACTGCCTGCCGCCTGTCAAGATCGGCATCACCACCGTTGACGACGCGCGCCTCTACTACCGCATCGCCACGAAAGGCGCACCGAGGTTGACGCTGCCGCGGCAGGACAGCCGGGAATGGCTCCTGGAGAACCTGAAGGACACGTACAGCACGCCTGCCGAGATTCTCGAAGTCGGGAGCGCGTAGTCTCTCCGTGATCGAGTTGCAGCACTTCATCGAACGGGCCCGGCACGCGGCCTCCTCGGCCGACCCGGAGCAGGCGGTTGCCGGACTGCTGTGGGAGTTACTGGAAACGCCACGCCCCGAGCGGGTCGGGCAGGGGGACGGTCAGGCCGAGCGACTGCTCCATCACGGGCGGGCCGTGACGGTCTATCTCATCCGCGGCGAACCGATGCGGCGGTTCCCGCCCCATGAGCATGGCATGGTGGCCGCCGTGGCCATGCTCGATGGCACGGAGACGCACCGGTTCTTCGCGCGCGAGCCCGGCGGGTGGCTCCGGCTGACCGAAACCAGGCACCTGACCGCCCCGTGCGTGGAACTTTTCGACGCGCGTACGATCCACGCGGTCGAGTATCGGAGCACCGCGCCCGTGCTCGCCGTCCACGTCTATCTCGGCGACCTGCCGCGGGCCCGGCGCCGCATGTGGGACCACGACGGACGGGACCCGTCCCCGTACGACCAGGCGCGATACGACCGCCTTGCCATGGACGTTTCAGCGGAAGCCGGCCCCGGTTGACCCTACGGTCCCTGCCGGCATCCGAGGTGCTGCAGGAACCACCCCACGTAGCGGGTGGTGGCATCGACCACTTCCGGGAAGCTCCGGACGCCGTGGCCCGCTTTCGGGTAAGTCGCGAGCACCGATTCGACGCCGTGCTCGAGCAGGGAACGGTGAAACTCCAGGGCCTGGCCGGGCGGCGTCGACTGATCTGCGCCTCCGGCCAGGATCAGCGTGGGCGTGGTGACCCGGTCTGCGTACATGACGGGACTGCGGTCGTGGAAGCGGCCGCCGGGCACGCTCGCGGCTTCGCCGAGGAACATCTCGTCGAACTGCGGGATCTGTGAAGTGCGGTGCTGCGAGTACCAGTTCGTGCAAGGCGAAATGGGCGCCGCGGCCGCGAAGCGCGAATCCTGTGTAATGAGCCAGGCGGAGGCGTAGCCGCCGTAGCTGATGCCCGTGACGCCCAGCCGTTCGGCGTCCGCAATGCCCCGTTCCACCAGCGCATCCAGTCCCGTCAGGTAGTCGTGGGTGTCCTCGCCGCCCATGTCGCCCACGACTAGGCGGGCGAACGCCTGGCCGCGGCCGCTGCTGCCCCGGGGATTGGGATAGAACACCGCGCAGCCGTGGTCGGTGAGCACCTTGGTGCCCCGCAGGCGCCCATGCCAGCGATTGCGGCAGGCCCAGACGGGACCGCCGTGGATGTCCATGACCAGGGGATGGGGCCCGGGCGCTTCCGGACGGACCAGCCAACCCTGCATCTCGAGGCCGTCGCGGGCCTGCCAGGTGAAAGGCTCGACGGAAGCCCGGTGGAAATCCGACGCGGTTCCGGCAACCGTGCCGAGGGAGGCGACGGGACGGGACTCGCCATCGGCGAGCACGACGAGTTCGGGCGGCACCCCGTAGCCTTCGCAGATCGCGGCGCAGCGCCCGCCCGGCAAGGGGGAGGCGGTCGGGTACCAGGCTCCCATGGTGCGTTCCATGCCCGCCCAGTGCTCCCGGACCTCGCCGCTGTCCACCCGGAACTCGCCCACCACGGTTTCGAGACCGCGATGTCCCGCGAAGACCAGGTGGGCATCGTCGCGCCAAGCGAGGTGCGTGACGTCCACGTCCTTAGTGTCGATCGTCCGCCTCTCGCCGGTCCGCGACTCGATCAACAGGAGTTGCCCGGCAACGACCAGCCGGTCGCTGCAGACGGCCTCGACCACTGCCACCACCTCCCCGGAGGGCGAAGCGGCGGGAAGGCCGATCTGGTCGCCCGGCGTGTAGATCGTCCTTGCGGATGCCGTGTGCGGGTCGATGGCATGGAGCCGACAGCGGTACCAGGACCCCTCGCTGTGGGAGTCGCTCGCGACCGCGACCAGTCGCCCGTTGCCGAGCCAGCCGCTTTCCCAGCAGTTCAGGCCTTCCGGCGAAGCCCGGCGCAGTGCGTTGGTGCCCGTGTCGTAGACATACAGGCGTCGCCAGAGATTCTCGGCGTCGGCGGTTTCGACGTCCGGCATCCAGTCGGGCAGCGCATCGGCCTTTGCGGCGGTGGTGGCCGCACCCAGCGCCCCGGGAAGATCTGCGCCGAAGCCCGCGACGCCCAGGACGATGCGCTGTCCGTCCGGCGACCAGTGAAAATACTCGACCGTGCCGTCGACCGCCGGTGTGGCCCGGGTCGGCCCCTTGCCTTCGCGATCCGCCAGGATGAGCTGGAAGTTCCCTGGCTCGGCGCGGTCGGACAGGAATGCGAGCCGTGATCCATCCGGAGACCAGCACGGCATCCGGTCGCTGTTCGCGGGACAGTGCAGGCGACTCGTGGTCCCGGAAGCCAGATCGACCAGGCAGATCCGGGTGACCGGCGCCGTCTCGAGGTCCTGGAATACGATGCCGGTAAAGCCTGCCAGTTGGCCGCGTGGGTCTGCCGCGAGATCGGCGCCGTCCGTGACCCGGTCCTGCCCGGGGGCGCAGATGGCATCGTAGTACGCGTGCACCTCGCGGTAGAGCCGAGTGGAGCGCAGGTCGCGCTGCGAGAGAGGGAGCATGAGCCTTCGTGCGCTCTGTGCCAGCGTCTCATTCTATGGCACCGGCCGACTGGGGGCGTCCGCGATCTCCGCGTCTGGGTAAGGGTCCTACGCGACACCGGGAAGGAGCTAAAACTTGACTCAAAGGAATGCAGACAAGCGGCGCGGGCGACCCCAGGTGATTCTGTCCGCCGCGATGGTGTTGTTGGGGGCCCTCTCCGCGGTCGTCTCGACTGCCGAGACGGCAGGGGGCGAAGCGGAGGGCGAGTTCGCCATCGCCCACGACGGTTGCAGGCTGCACTTTCGGGTGTTGGGCCAGGCAGACGGCCCGGCGCTGTTCATCGCGTATCCGTGGACCGACTACCTGGTGGAGATGACGTCAGCCGACGCCGCGACGGCGGAGACCGGGAAGGCCGAACTCGAGCAATTGCTCGATGCCTTCGCGGACCGGTACAGGATCGTCCACTTCGACTATCCGCGGGGTTCGCATCCCACCGAGGGGCCCCTTCCGGGAGACCTCACGCCGGCAACGGTGGTCAAGGACTTCCTGGCCGTCGCGGATGCGGCCGGCGTGGACCGTTTCGCGCTGACCGGATTCTCCTTCAGCGCGAACTACGCACTCCAGCTCGCGACCCATACCGACCGGGTGGCCGCCCTGGCCATCGGCGGCTGGCCACCGCTCTCGGGGCCGTACGAGGAGACGCTGGCCACCGTCCACCAGATGCTTGAGTCCGGCGCCTTCACCGGGCACGGCCACGCGTTTCTCGACTCGATCCGCGTCTATTACGAAACGGTGATCGCCGAGTGGGACGAAGCGGCGGAGGTGCCCGGGTTCGACATGCCCCGCATGATCTACGTGGGCGATCAGGACACGGGTGCGGCCGAGATCATGGGCGCGCCGATCAACCTCGCCGAGCCCATCGTGCGCCGCAGGGCGGAGCTCGAAAGTCAGGGATGGGAAGTGGTGATTCTCGAAGACCGGACCCACTTCATTCCCTGGGCCGAGCATGTCGCCACGGTGCGGGGGTTCCTGGACGAGATCGACTGGTAGCCTGCTACCAGCTCTTGCCCTCGAGGAAGTCCAGCACGCTGGGCACCCACGCGTCGAGCGTCAGGTTCATGTGGTCGTAGCCGTCGATCACGTCGACGTGCCAGCCGGCGGCCTCGAGCCTTGCCTTGTTCTCGATGATCGGCTCGGCGACCGGTAGCGTGAGGTTCAACGAAGGGACGCCGACATCTTCGGACCCCACGTAGAGATAGAGCAGCCCGGCCCGGTCCCGCATGGATTCGACGGCGTCTTCTTCCGTCCAGTCGCCGCTGCCGATGTCGGCGACGATGTCGGCGTAGAACTTCGTGTTGGAGCGCATGACCTGCCCCGCTGCCGTGTCGGCGGGAAGGCCGCTCGACACCGCGCCGGAGCCTTCCAGGATCTCCACGTACGGCGCGCCGAGCACCGGCCAGCCGCCGATCGCCAGGCCGGCACAGCGTTTCGTCCGGCTCGCGACGTGTATGCCAAATCCCGCGCCCCACGAGTAGCCCATCGCGACGAAGCGGTCGATGCCGGCGGCGTCGGCCACCGCGACGTAGTCCTCGGCCACCGTGTCGGGGTTGATATCGCCGGGCAGGGGGCCGGTGGACTGTCCGGTCCCGCGCGGGTAGTCCACGTACAGCACCTGGTACTTCTCCGTGAGCGTCTCCAGGAGCTGCCTGCGCACGTCGGTGCCCCTGCTGGCGCTGCCCAGTTCCTGCATGATCCGATCCCAGCCCTCGGTCCACGGATAGCCGACCCAAAGCGTCGGGGCGTCGTTTGGCCCGAGCA
>JAPPHP010000016.1:0-2823 GCA_028821035.1 Gammaproteobacteria bacterium
GCTTGGCGACCGCGAGCCGCCCCTATGCCGACGCGGTCTGGCGCAACTTCGCGGCCGATCGGCCGACGTTGACGGAGGAGTTCCTGGCGACGGGCGGCGTCAGGCGCACTTGGCGTCAGGCGCGGGAGTGGATCAGGAGGCGCGGTCGGGCGGGGTCCTGAGATCGGGGTGACAGCGAGGTGGGTTGGAGGGTCGGTGAGATAGTCGAAACATGACCTTCAACCGCGACTTCGCGAAGCTGATCGTCAACCAGGGCGACCGCGATGTCGCGCACTTTGTCGCTGGTCGGGAAGCAGAGATCGCCCGGTTCGACAGCGCCTTGCGCGAGTCGTCGGGCAAGCGCCAGGCCGTCTTCCGCATCTTCCAGGGCGCACCCGGTTGCGGCAAGACCTCCCTGGCCGCCCACTTGCGGACGAACAGGACGACCGGCGTGCTGTTCGTGTCGGCCGGCAAAGGGGACCTCAAGTCCAGGGACGCGCTGTTCGCGAGGGTCGCGGACGCCATCGACAACGAACGCTCTCGCGGCGGCAAGGTCGCGCAGGCTGCGGCGCGGCCGGTGGCCGCCTGGCTCAAGATCAAGCCGATTGGCGACGCGGCTGCGGACTTCGTGGCCGATATGACCGCCCCCAAGCCGACCCTCGTGTTGCACATGGATGAGGCGCAACTGCTTGACCAGGAGCAGGACGCGCTGGTGCACCTGCACACGGACGGTCTCGACCTGCCCACCGTGTGCCTGTTCACCGGCCTGTCACACACCGAGAGTCGTATCCGGGCTCTGGGAGGGCTGTCCCGGCTGGCCAAGAACGTGACGACCAACATGGGGCGGATGGCGGACGCAGAGTGTGCGGAGTCGACGGTGCTGATGCTGGACAGGCTGGGCGTCGAAGGGGCCGATACGGAGCGCCAAAAGGCGGTGCAGCGGTTGTCGAGGAGGCGCACGGCTGGCCCCAGCACTTGTTCTGCGCCCAGCAAGCCCTCTGTCGCGAGTTGGTGCGTACCGACGGCAGCCTTCAAGGGGTCGATCTGGACACGCTGCGGGCGGACAGCCAGGCAGACCGCCACGCGTACTACCAAGGGCGGCTGGAAGGGGAACTGGCGCGCTGGCCCAGGCTGGCTGCGGCGGTTGCGGCCCAGGTGATGCGGCAGGAAGTAGACACCGAACCGGAGTTGACGAAGCTGTGTCGCCGGGAGGTGAGGCGGCTGAAGCTGGACGAAGATCGGGATTTCGACGTCGAACCCGTGGACTTCGTCCGCCAAATGGTCGAGAAGGGCGTATTGTCCCCAACGGGGGAGCGTCGGTACGTAGTACCCATACCGTCAATGTTGACTTGGCTTGGGGATAAGTACGGGGCGCGCACTCCGCAGGCGCATCCGACGTTCTGAGTCCGTTCTCACGGCCCGCGCCACGCCGGCGCGTCGATGCTCCGCCCGGTCACCCCCGCCGAGTCCGGACCCATGAGGTAGAGGTAGAGGTCCATGTGCGCCTGCGGCTCCGGGAGGGTGGCCGGGTCCTCGGCGGGATAGGCCGCGGCGCGCATGGCCGTCCTCGTGCCGCCCGGGTTGAGCGCGTTGACCCGGACCCGCCCGGCGCTCTCGAGTTCGTCTGCGAGCGTCTGCGACAGTCCCTCGGTCGCGAACTTCGATACGGCGTACGCCCCCCAGTACGCCCGTCCGACGCGGCCGACGCCGGAGGACGTGAAGACGATGGACGCGTCGGGCGCGGCTTCGAGCAGCGGCAGCAGCGCGCGGGTGAGCAGGACCGGGGCCATGGCGTTGACGTGCATGACCTCCGCCCAGGCAGCGGCCGGGTAGTGGGCGACCGGGACGCGGGGTCCCAGGACCGACGCGTTGTGCAGGATGCCGTCGAGGCGGGCGTAGTCGTCGCGGATCGCTTCCGCCAGGTTGTCCGCGGCGGCCTCGTCCAGGGTCGCGAGGTCTGCCGGCACGATGACGGGTTTCGTGGCGGTCTCCGCGACGATGCGGTCGAAGACCGCTTCCAGCTTGGCGCGCGTGCGCCCGAGCAACACCACGTCCGCTCCGTGGCGTGCGTAGGCCAGCGCGGCGGCGCGGCCGATGCCGGCGCCGGCGCCCGTGACCAGCACCACCCGGTCTCGGAGGAGGTCGGCGGGCGGACGGTAGCGGGGCGCGTGGCCTCCGGTCACGGCGAAGTGTCCTTGCGCGCGTGGACCACGTAGTTGACGTCCACGTCGTCGGCCAGCGAGCAGTTGCGCGTGAACGGGTTGTAGCGCATGCCGACGATCTCGACGACGGAGAGCCCCGCCGCCCGCATCGCCCTGGCGAGTTCCGAGGGCCTGATGAACTTCCCGTAGTCGTGCGTGCCCCTGGGCAGGATGCCGAGGACGTACTCCGCGCCGAGCACGGCGAGCAGGTAGGACTTGGGGTTGCGGTTGATGGTGGAGACGATCACGTCGCCCCCCGGCTCCGCGAGGTCCGCTAGCGCCTGCACCGTGGAGGTGACGTCGGGGACGTGCTCCAGCATCTCGAGGCAGGTCACCAGGGAGAACGCGCCTGGCGCCTCGCCGGCGAAAGCCTCCGGCGTCGTCCGCTCGTAGCGAATGTCCCCGTCGAGCCCGGATTCGATCGCGTGCAGCCGCGCCACGGCCAGCGGACCCTCCGCCATGTCGATGCCGGTGACGTGGGCGCCGAGGGTCGCGAGACTCTCGGTCAGGATGCCGCCGCCGCACCCGATGTCGGCCACGCGCGCACCGGCGAGGGCGCATCGCTCCGCAAGGTACGCTACCCGTACCGCGTTGATGTCGTGCAGCGGTTTGAAGTCGCCGTCCGGGTCCCACCAGCGATGGG
>JAPPHP010000016.1:2923-7759 GCA_028821035.1 Gammaproteobacteria bacterium
GCGTTGATGTCGTGCAGCGGTTTGAAGTCGCCGTCCGGGTCCCACCAGCGATGGGCGAGCGCCTCGAACTTCTCGATCTCCGCGCGGTCGACGTTGACGTCCGCCGTCATGAGGCCATCCTTCCCGGCCACTCGGCCGCGCGCGCCAGGATGCGCGGCACGTCGAGAGTGTGGAACCGCCCCGTCTCGTAGAGACACCGTCCGTTGACCCAGACGTGGCTGACGTGCCGGCCCGCCTGCGCGTGCACGAGTTGCGCCGTCGGGTCATGCACCGGCTGCATGCCCGGGTGCGCGAGATCGACGGCGATCAGGTCCGCCCGCTTGCCGGCTTCCAGGGAGCCGATCTCCTCGTCGAGACCCAGCGCCCGGGCGCCGCCCAGGGTCGCCATCTCGAGCATCTGGGCCGCCGGCGCCGCCGCGGCGTCCTCCGTCAGCGACGTGCGCAGCAACGCCGCCGCACGCATCTCGTCGAACAGGTCGAGGGAGTTGTTGGACGCCGCGCCGTCGGTGCCGAGCGCGACGTTCACCCCCGCGGCAAGCAGGTCGTCTACCGGGCATCGCCCGCTCGCGAGCTTCAGGTTGGATCGGGGACAGTGCACGACGTGGGCGCCCCCGAAGGCGAGGCGCTCGATCTCGCGCGCCGTGAGCTGGGTCATGTGGACTGCCTGGAGCGCCGGCGTCAGCAGGCCCATGGTGTCGAGACACTGCACCCAGCTACCGCCGGTCCGGGCCCGGGCGTCCGCCACCTCGGACGCCGTCTCGTGCAGGTGAATCTGGATGCCGGCGTCGACCTCGTCCGCCAGCGTCTGCAGTCGCCGGAGGATCTCTTCGCCGGTGGTGTAGGCCGCGTGCGGACCGAAGGCGACCTGCACCAGGTCGTCGTCGCGGTACCGGTCGCGCAGCGCGAGCCCCTTGCGGATGCACTCGTCGGCGGAGCTTGCCCAGGCGCTCGCGAACTCGGCCACCGGGAACGCCACCTGCAGGCGGAAGCCGGCCGCGCTCGCGGTCTCGGCGGCGGCTTCCGGGAACCAGTACATGTCGCTCGCTGAGGTCGTCCCCGAGGCGATCATCTCCGCGAGCGCGAGCGCGGTGCCGTCCCGCACGAACTCCGCGTCCACGCAGCGCGCTTCCATCGGCCAGATGGTCTCCTGCAGCCACGCGTCGAGGGGCTGCGACTCCGACAGGCCCCGCATCAGGGTCATCGCCAGGTGACCGTGGGCGTTGACCAGGCCCGGCATCACGACGTGGCTGTCGAGTGGCAGCGCGTCGGCGACGGGATAGCGCGCCTCGATGTCCGCCCGCGGACCGACCGCCGCGATGCGCCCGTCCTGGAGCGCCACGCTCGCTTCTTCGAGCACGACGTTCTGCGGCGCGACGGGCAGGACGTAGCGCGGATGGAGCACCTGCGCGGACATGGCGCGAGTATATCGGACGGCCTGGCGGGAACCCCGCGAAACGGCGCGCCACACACCGGATTTCGGCCCCGTGGGGCCGCTTTCCGCACCCTCGATCTGGTAGAATTGGCGGTTGTCCCTGAGCGGTTCCACCAACACCGTCCATGTCCGATACCGGGTCCGACTCCACCGCGGTCCGCGGCGGAGGCCGCGGCCGTGAAATCCTCTCCGTCAACATCGAGGACGAGCTCAAGCGGTCGTATCTCGACTACGCGATGAGCGTGATCGTCGGGCGCGCCCTGCCCGACGTTCGCGACGGCCTGAAACCCGTGCACAAGCGGGTGCTGTACTCGATGGCGGAGATGAACAACACCTGGAACCGGCCCTACATGAAGTCGGCGCGGGTGGTGGGCGAGGTGATGGGCAAGTACCACCCCCACGGCGACCAGGCGATCTACGACACGATCGTCCGCATGGCGCAGGACTTCTCCATGCGCTACCTGCTCGTCGACGGCCGGGGCAACTTCGGGTCCATGGACGGCGACCCGCCGGCGGCGATGCGCTACACCGAAGTGCGGATGGCGCGCATCGCGGACGAACTGCTCGCGGACCTCGACAAGGACACGGTCGACTTCGTCCCGAACTACGACGACACGCTGACCATGCCGGAGGTGCTGCCCACGCGGGTGCCGAACCTCCTGCTGAACGGGTCGTCCGGGATCGCCGTGGGACTCGCGACGAACATCCCGCCGCACAACCTCACCGAGGTGATCGGCGGCTGCCTGCTCCTGCTCGACGAGCCGAACGCCACCGTCGACGACCTCCTCGAGCACATCCACGGTCCGGACTTCCCGACCGGCGGCATCATCAACGGGCGTGCCGGCATCGTGCAGGCGTACCGCACCGGCCGCGGGCGCATCTACGTCCGCGCGCGGGCGGAGGTAGAGTCCGACCCGTCCGGCAAGGACACGATCGTCGTCACCGAGATCCCGTACCAGCTCAACAAGGCGCGCCTCATCGAAAAGATCGCGGAGCTCGCCCGCGACAAGAAGGTGGAGGGCATCACGGAGTTGCGCGACGAGTCCGACAAGGACGGCCTGCGCATCGTCATCGAGGTGCGCCGCGGCGACTCGGGCGAGGTCGTCCTGAACAATCTCTACGCGCAGACGCAGCTCCAGTCGGTGTTCGGCATCAACTGCGTGGCGCTGGTGGACCGCCAGCCGAAGCTCCTCAACCTGAAGGAGATGCTCGAGGCCTTCCTCAAGCACCGGCGCGAAGTCGTCATCCGCAGGACGCTCTACCTGCTCCGGCAGGCGCGGCGCCGGGGGCACCTGCTCGAGGGGCAGGCCGTGGCCCTCGAGAACATCGACGAAGTGGTCGAACTGATCCGCAAGTCCGCCACGCCCGCCGAAGCGCGCGCCGAGCTGATGGCGCGGCAGTTCTCCTCCGAGTCGGTTGCGGAACTCATGACGCGCGCGGGCAGCGACGCCTGCCGTCCCGACGACCTCGGCGAGGAGTTCGGCTATCGCGATGGCGTCTACCGGCTCTCGGAGCAGCAGGCGCAGGCGATCCTCGACATGCAGCTCCAGCGCCTGACCGCGCTGCAGCGCGACCGCCTCATGGAGGACTACGGCAAAATCCTCGACGAGATCCGCGACCTGACGGAGATCCTCGGTTCCGAGGAGCGCCTGCGGGGCGTCATCCGCGACGAACTCGTCGAGGTGCGCGAGCGCTACGGCGACGCGCGGCGCACGGAGATCCAGAGTTCCCACCAGGACCTGACGGCCGAGGACCTGATCACCGAGGAAGACATGGTGGTCACGGTCTCCCACCAGGGCTATGCGAAGACCCAGCCCCTCGACGTCTACCAGGCGCAGCGCCGGGGCGGGCGCGGCAAGGCGGCCACCGCCGTCAAGGACGAGGACTTCGTCGAGCACCTCCTGATCGCGAACTCCCACGACACGCTGCTGTGCTTCTCGAACAAGGGCAAGGTGTACTGGCTGCGCGTGTTCCAGATCCCGCAGGGGAGCCGCGGCGCCAAGGGGCGTCCGCTGGTGAACATGCTCGCGCTGGACTCTGACGAGCGCATCACGACGCTGCTGCCCATGAGCAAGCGGGCGGCGAACGGAGACATCCCGCAGGATGCGTTCGTCTTCATGGCCACGGCCAGCGGCACCGTCAAGAAGACGCCGCTCGAGCGTTTCGCGCGCCCGCGGACCGTGGGCCTCATCGCCATCGACCTCGCGGAGGACGACCACCTCGTCGGCGTCGCCCTGACCGACGGCTACTCGGACATCATGCTGGTGTCCAGTTCCGGCAAGGCCGTGCGTTTCAAGGAATCCGACGTACGGGCCCTGAGCCGGACCGCCCGTGGTGTGCGCGGCATCCGCCTGGGGAAGGGCCACTCCGTGATCTCGCTCATCATCCCGAGCGGCGGCTTCGTGCTGACCGCGAGCCGGAACGGCTACGGCAAGCGCACGCGCATCGAGGAGTTCCCGGTCAAGGGACGCGCCATCCAGGGCGTGATCGCGATGCAGGGCGGCGCGCGGAACGGTCCGCTGGTCGGCGCCGCGCAGGTGTTCGAGGGCGACGAGATCATGCTCATCAGCGACCAGGGCACCCTGGTCCGCACCGGGGCCGACGAGGTCTCGCTGGTGGGTCGCAACACCCAGGGCGTGAAGCTCATCGCCCTCCGGGAAGAGGAGCATCTGGTCGGGCTCGAGCGCATCGTCGAGTCCGAGAACGGCGCCTCCGACGAACCGGGCGACACCGACTGACCCAAAGCCGACGCGGAACGATTCGGCGCGGCAGTTCCACGCGGGACGCCGCCGTTCCCGACCGCGCCGACCAACCCGCAAGGCACACCATGACACGCGTACACAACTTCTCACCGGGTCCGGCCGCGCTGCCCCTGCCCGTCCTCGAGCGGGCCCGGGACGAACTGCTCGACTACGACGGACGGGGCATGTCGGTGATGGAGATGAGCCATCGGAGCCCCGAGTTCATCGCCATCGCCGAACGGGCGGAGGCGGACTTCCGCGAACTGCTCGGGATCGGCGAGGACTACTACGTCCTCTTCCTCCAGGGCGGCGCGAGCCTGCAGTTCTCGATGCTGCCCCTCAACCTGGCCCGGCCGGACTCCGTGGTCGACTACGTGCACACGGGCTCGTGGGGGACCAAGGCGATCGGCGCGGCGCGCAAGCTCTGCCAGGTGAACATCGCGGCAACCTCGGAGGAGGCGAACTTCACCTACGCGCCCCCGCCCGGGGACTGGCGGCTGACGCCCGGCGCCGCCTACGTCCACGTCACCGGCAACGAGACCATCGGCGGGGTGGAGTACCACGACTATCCGTCCGACCTCGGCGCGCCGCTCGCGGCCGATTTGTCCTCCACGCTGCTGTCCCGGCCGCTCGACGTCTCCCGGTTCGGGGTGATCTACGCCG
>JAPPHP010000392.1:0-4337 GCA_028821035.1 Gammaproteobacteria bacterium
ACACACACCCGCTGGTCTTCCATGCCACGGCGCCCGGCCAGATCCACACCGTGGACCGGCAGGTCCGGACCCTCGAAGACATCAAGGGACTGGAGGTCCGCGCGGCATCCCAAACCGTCGCCGCGATGCTCGAAGCGCTCGGCGCCGTTCCCGTTGGCATGCCTGTCCCCCAAGTCTACGAGGCGCTCGCCCGGGGCGTCGTGGAAGGCGCGATGGTCCCCTGGACGATCATGCGCCCCTTCCGGCTGCACGAAGTGACGCGTCACCACACGGAGGTTGGCCTCGGCTGTACCCCCTTCGTGCTTGCGATGAATCGGACCCGTTACGAGGGGTTGCCCGCCGATGTCAGGCGGCTTCTGGACGACTCCACGGGCATGACGCTGGCGCAACGGCTCGGCCGGATCTGGCAGGAGGACGAGGAGGTCGGGCGCGAGATGGCGAGGCAACACGGACATCCCGTCATCCCGCTGGCGGAGGCCGAGCGCGCGCGGTGGCGCACGGCCACCGCCCCGGTGGTGGACGCCTGGGTGGAGAAGGTTGACGCCATGGGATACGACGGACGGGCGCTGCTTGCGGAGGCACGGCGTCTGATCGCGAACTCCGCCGATGCGTCGACCCCGTAGATCGCCCGAACTCGCTATGGGCTCGGCACCGGTTGGCCCGGACAGTTCGCGAGGCGAACCCGCAGCCAGCGGTCTGGAGCGGCTGGCCCGGGGGGTCGCACTTGGGGGAGGGATGCTGCTGGTCGCCGTCGTGGGGATGACGGTGGCGAGTGTGGCCGGCCGCTACCTGTTCGGCGTACCGATCCCCGGGGACTACGAGCTGACCGAACTCGCCTGCGGGATCGCGGTGTTCGCGTTCTTCCCCTATTGCCACATGACCCAAGGCAACGTGGTGGTCGACTTCTTCACTAGCCGGCTCAGTGCCCGCTACCGAGCCGCGCTGGACGGTCTGCACAGCATCGCGTTCACTCTCATGGCCGGTCTGGTCACCTCGCGCCTGTTCGTGGGCGCCATGCGCAAGCTCGACGACGGCGAGACGACCCTGTTCCTCGAAATCCCGATCCACTGGGCGTACTTCGTGGCGCTGGTCACGGCGGGGCTCTTGACGACGGTGTGTGTCCAGGTCGTCCACCGCCACTTGCAGGCGCTTCGACGATGACCGACACGGCGTTCGGCGCGCTGCTGTTCGGCGTGTGTCTGCTGTTGATCGGCTTGCGGATGCCGGTCGCGGTGGCGATGTTCGTGGTCGGTGGCTTCGGCTTCGCGGCGCTCGCGGGATGGTCGGCCTTCCTGAACCTGCTCAACACGGCGCCGTTTGGACGGGTGTCGAGTTACACGCTCTCGGTGGTGCCGTTGTTTCTGCTGATGGGCCAGCTTGCGACCCGGGCTGGCCTCAGCCGCCTGCTGTTCGATGCGGCGCGGGCGTGTTTCGGCCATCGCCGTGGTGGTCTGGCCGTCTCGACCATCGGCGGGTGTGCGGGGTTCGGCGCCGTGTGCGGGTCTTCCCTCGCGACTGCGGCCACGATGGCGTCCGTGGCGCTCCCGGAGATGCGGCGGCATGGCTATTCGGGCGCGCTCGCCGCGGGCACTCTGGCGGCCGGGGGCACGCTCGGGATCCTGTTTCCGCCGTCGATCATCCTGGTCATCTACGCGGTCATCACCGAGCAGTCGATCGGCAAGCTGTTCCTCGCGGCACTCGTGCCGGGCGTCATCGCGACGGTAGGCTATGTCATCGCCGTCGCGGCCTATGTCCGAATGCACCCCGGGGCAGGACCAGCCGCACTGCCGCTGCCGTTCGCCGAGCGGCTCCGCAGCGTCGGCAAGGTGTGGCCGGTGGTGGCGATCTTCCTTGCGGTCATCGGTGGCATTTACCTGGGCGTGTTCACCCCAACGGAGGCGGCTGCGGTCGGCGCCGCGGCGATCGGGCTGGTCGCACTCGTCTCCGGACGGCTGCGGTGGAGCGCCTTCTCGGCGAGCCTGCTCGATACCGCCCGGGCGACGGGCATGATCTTCCTGATCCTGATCGGCGCCGAGGTCTTCAACGCCTTCCTTGCGCTGACCCAGATTCCGGCGGCGTTGGCCGAGGGGCTGGCGACTTCCGGACTGGCCCCCATCGTGATCCTCCTCGGCGTGCTGCTGGTCTACCTGGCCCTCGGCTGCGTGATGGACAGCCTGGCGATGATCCTGCTGACGGTTCCAGTCTTCTTCCCCCTCGTGACGGGTCTCGACCTGGGCTACACGGAAGAGGAGATCGCCATCTGGTTCGGCGTCATGGCGCTGATGGTCGTGGAGATCGGGTTGATCACGCCGCCGATCGGCCTCAACGTCTACACGATCAGCGCGATGGACAGGAACGTGAGCCTGGGCGAGTCCTTCCGGGGCACGGTGCCGTTCGTGCTGAGCGGGTTCGTGCTCCTCGCGATCATCCTGACGGTCCCGGGGGTTTGCCTGTGGCTCGCGGAGTTGGCTTGACGGCTCGTGGCGCCGACCCATGTGTGTCCGGCCATCGTCGTCGTGCGCGCGTTCGCGGGTCGGCGAACGGTGTGTGTCCCGTTCGCGGTGCATGTCCCGTTCGCGGTGCGTCCGACAGTGTGTGTCCCGTTCGCGGTGAACGGTGTGTGTCCCGTCACCATGTGTGACCATGACGGTGTGTGTCCCGTCACCATGTGTGTGTCCCGTCACCATGACGCAGGAACGCCGGGTCCACAGTCCCCGTCTCACCACCCAGCGAAGAGCACTGCATGGCCCCAGACGAGCCTGACCAGCTAGCCCAACCGGCCTCCGGCCCGGACGCGAGGATCGCGGCGCCGCTTGCGGCGGGTCTGGGGCTGCAGCTCGCCGCCCTGGTGCTCCCGGGCGCGGTCCTGATTCCGACGATCGTCTTCCGCGGCGCCGGCCAGCCGGAGGACGTGCTGCTCTGGGCGGTGTTCGCGTCCGTCGTGGTCTCCGGTGGGGCCACGGCGCTGCAGGCGTTGCGCGTAGGGCGTTTCGGCGCGGGCTACCTGATCTCCACCGGAGCGTCCGGGGCGGCCATCGCGGTCAGCATCGCGGCGCTCGAAGCCGGCGGGCCCGCGCTGCTCGCCGTGCTGGTGCTCGCGATGGCGCTCCTGCAGTTCGCCTTCTCCGCCCGGCTCGCGCTGTTCCGGCGCATCCTCACGCCGACGGTCACCGGCACGATCATCATGCTCACGCCCGTGACGGTGATGCCGGTCATCTTCGAGCAGTTGAACAACGTCCCCGAGGGCACGGCGCCGGCCGGCGGCCCCCTGGCCGCGGCGACGACCCTGGCGGTGGTCGTCGGCATCACGCTGAAGGCCCGTGGCCGGTTGCGTCTGTGGGCGCCGATCGTCGGCATCGTGGCCGGGTCGCTCGTCGCGGCCGGGTTCGGCTTCTACGACACCGCCCGCATCGCGAGCGCGCCGTGGATCGGTTTCCCGAGCCCGGCATGGCCCGGCGTCGATCTCGAGTTCGGGCCCGCCTTCTGGGCGCTGCTGCCGGCGTTCCTGTTCATCACCGTCGTCTGCACGATCCAGACCATCAGCGGCGCTGTGGCGGTACAACGTGTGTCCTGGGGCCGGCCGAGGGCGGTGGACTTCCGCGCCGTCCAGGGGGCGGTCGCGACCGACTCGGCGGGCAACCTGCTGTCGGCGCTGGCCGGGACCATGCCGGTGGGGATCCGCCCGACGGGTACGTCGATCGTCGAAATCACCGGGATCGGCGCCCGCACCATCGGCATCGCGTCCGGGGCCGTGTTCGTGGCGCTCGCGTTCCTGCCGAAAGCCCTCGCCGTGGTCCTGGCCATCCCGGGGCCGGTCACCGCGACGTTCATCACGATCATGATGGCGACCATCTTCACCGTCGGCGTGAGAGTGATCGTTCAGGACGGGCTCGACTATCGCAAGAGCGCCATCGTGGGCATCGCCTTCTGGGTCGGCGTCGGCTTCGAGAACGGCGTCGTCTTCCCCGGGTTCTTCGCCGCGCTGACGGGCGGCACGCCGCTCAACGGCATGATCGCCGGCGGCGTGCTCGCCATCGTCGCGACACTGTTCACGGAACTGACGAAACCGCGCAGCCGCAGGGTTGAGGTGGCGTTCGAGCGGTCGGCGCTCGGCGAGATCCGCGAGTTCGTGGCCGGCTTCGCCACGCGTTCCGGCTGGGACGACGCCATGGCGGCGCGCCTCGATGCGGTGAGCGAGGAGACCCTGCTGACGCTCCTGGCACAGGACGAAGCCGCGCCGGACGCGGGGCCGCGGCGGCTGTTGGTGGTGGCGCGCCGCGAGGACGGCGGCGCGACCCTGGAGTTCGTCGCGGCCCGGGGCGAGGAGAATCTCCAGG
>JAPPHP010000392.1:4347-7750 GCA_028821035.1 Gammaproteobacteria bacterium
TCGGTGCGCCACCAGCAGTACCACGACACGGACATCGTGACCGTGCGGGTGGAGCCCACGGGCACGCGCTCCGTTACGGGGGAGTAGCGTCGCGCATTGACACCGGTCGGAGCGGCGGCTTAACGTGGCGACGGACTCGAAGGAGGAGCATTGCGATGTACGTGGTGGCACTCGTCACGGACAAGCCCGGGACCACGCAGGTACGGGCCGAGACCCAGGAGACCTTCCGGGCCTATGTGCGCGACCATCCGGCGCACCCGGACATCGTCGTGCACCACGCCGGCCCGACGCTCGGGACCGACGGGCAGACCCCCATCGGGTTGCTCCTGGTGGCGGAGGCGCCGTCGGTCGACGCGGTGCGCGCGTTCCTGGACGACTGCCCCTATGCCAGCGCGGGGGTGTTCGGCGAGTGCGACGTCCGGCAGTGGGACTGGTACACGGGGCGCCCGGAGTAGGGACAGGCGTCGCAGCGATGCCGGCTTCGGCCGGAGACGGAGCCACCGGGCGCGTCGACCAGCTCGACTTCGCCGATACCGCGGCCGCGTTGGCCAAACTGCTGGAGGTTCCGCCGGAGACGGCGTTGGATCTGCGCGCCCTGAACGACGCCCTGTCGGACGCCTTCAACCAGGACCCGCCGGACGTCGGCGCGGTGCACGAGGACGTGCCGGTCAACGGCCATCTGCGCACCACCGTCGTGGTGCCAGAGGGGTCCGGGCCGTTTCCGGTGCTGCTCTACGTGCACGGCGGCGCCTGGGTCGCCGGGGGTCCGCGCCACTACGCGAAACTCTCGCGGCGGTTCGCAGAAGCCGGTTTTCTCACATTCGTGATCGACTACCGGCTGGCGCCGGAACATCCGTTTCCGGCAGGTTGGCAGGACTGCGTCGACGCCGCCAGGTGGGTGGCCCGGGAGTGCGGCCGGTGGGGCGGCGACGGGTCGCGGCTGGCGATCGGCGGCGACAGCGCGGGCGCCAACCTGAGCGCGGCGGTCGTCCCGGCGCTGGCCTCGTCGGAAGTGCGTCTCAAGGCCATCGTCCTGATCTACGGCGCCTTCGACTTCGAGATGATGCTGAACCGCCCGGCGCACGGCGAGGCGGACGAACGCCTCAACCTGGCGAACCGGATCGCCGCCGAGGCGTATCTCGGAGACGACATCGAGCAACTGGTGGCGGATCCCCGGGTCTCGCCGATCCACGACGTCTCCGGGATGCCGCCGGCGCACATCGTCGTCGGCGCGGAGGATGCGCTCGTGCCGCAGTCGGAAGCGCTGGTCCGGAAACTCGAGGCGGCGGGCGTGGAACACGAGTACTTCTGCGATCCGCACATGCCGCACGGCTATCTGCAGATGGAGATGCTCCCGCCAAGCGCGCCGGCCCTCGCGCGCATCGTCGCGTTCCTAACGCGGTGCCTTGCTCTGGGGGAGGGGCGTCAAGGCCGGTAGGCGATCGGCGAACTCCAGGCGCGCTCCTGGATGGTGGGCGCTTCGGCGGTGGTCGGGGCGACGCCGGCGCGGATCGCATCCCAGGTCGACCAACGGCAGGTCGGGTTCTCCAGCACCCGCGCGTAGTAGGTGGCGCGCTGCGCCGGGTCGAAGCCGGGATCGCGCCAGACGGTCGCGAGTTCCACCGCGCCCTTGTCGTGCGAGTAGCTGCAGTCGGCCAGGTTCACGCCGGCGCCGTTGTCGGGGCAGCGATGGGTCTCGGGGTCCGGCGACAGGCCGTCGGAGCAGACGACATCGAAGACCCGCTCCCTGGACTCGCCCCCCTCGAGCCAGAGCTTGACGACCTGCCCGCGTTGCAGCCAGGCCGAGTTGGGATCGCGCAGGGCCCATAAGAAGAAATCTGGCTCCCCTTCCGACCGCGCGAGGTCGCTCCCCATGGGCACCCCGCCCGCGTCCGCCAGCGCGGGGGCGTCACCCCGGTCGGCGAGATCAGGGGGCAGGTCGTAGCCGGCGAAGAAGCGCAGCCGGATGCGCGGCCCGGAGGTGGCGAAGGTCTCCTTGCGCCGGAGTGCCGCGAAGATGGATTCGCGGCTGTTCTCCTCGGCCCATACGCCCGCGAGGCCGGAAGCGCCCCATTCCAGGGCCATGGCGGTCGGCATGGCGGTATCTTCATCGTCGACCTCGGCGGGCACGCTCCCCCGCAGCTGCGGGCTACCGTCCCCCAGCTTGCCGAAGTAGTTGTCCTCCTCGAACGAGCCGGCCGCGTTGTGGCCGTCGCTCGCGCCGACGAAACCGAACGCGTAAGGGTTGATGCCTTTCCCCGCTTCCATCTCGAGCCCGGCGCGCAACGCGTCCCGGGCATAGGCGCCGGTGGTGGCGCCGTCGGCGAGCTGGATGGCGCCCTCGGCATCGAGGAAGGTGGCGCTCTTTTCCCAGATCTCGAAGCCGGCCCATTCGTCGTTGGGGGAGAGCAGCGGATGGGTCTCCGAAGTGCCCTTGACCTGCGTGATCTCGATCAACGGCTCGTTGCGCATGCGCTGCGCGGCATATTCCGCATCCAGGGGCTCCCCGGCATAGTCCGTGCGCGCGAACATGAGGCCCTGGCTCCAGTTCGAGTTGTGCGGGATCGCCACCGCATCCATCCCCCGGGCGCGCTGGGTGTCGAGCCAGGTCCAGAGGTCTTCGGGATTGGGGGAGTGATAGGCGCCGAACGGCACGGCCGGCACCTCGGTGCCCGCGAAAATCACGTTGCGGTGCAGGTTCGCGAAGCTGGGCATCGAGGTGTACTCGTACGCGACGAAAGTCGTGAAGCGTCCGGGTTCGTAGTGACGTTCGGCGGCCTCGACCGTGGCGTGCCAGGCGTCCCGCACGACGGCCTCGGGGTCGAGTTCGTCGCCCGCCCGCTCCCCTGTCAGGGCATCCGTGAACATGGTGACCATCGCCCCTATCGGGTCTTCCATGCCACTGTCCTTCGCCAGCGGGTGTTCCGGGTCGGTCAGCGCGGGCAGCACGCCGAAGTACTCCGCATGGTCGGTGACCGCGACGAAATCCAGCGGCCCGCTCGTGAGCCGGATCGGATAGCCCAGCGGATGAGCGATCGCCGCGCCCTTGCCGTAGCGGTAGGCATCGTCCGGCGTCGCGCGCACGCCGCCCATGCCGTAGGCGTCGATCGAGTTGGCGGTGTGCACGTGCAGTTCGCCGAACCAGGCGGTGCGCGCCGGTGGGGCCGGGGCGGTCTTTCCGGCGGCCGCGGCAGTTGCGAACGGGCAGACGCAGATGAGGGCGGCCACCGGAGCCAGTAGTCGTTTCGGACGCATGCGTTCAGCCTCGCTGGTTTGCTGGGCAGTGTAGGCGGTCGGCAGCCAGGCCGCCGAGGTCCAGGAGTCATTCGCGCGCTGAGGTCCGGGGCGCGGCCTCAGGCGTACGGATCGGTCCCCGTGGCCATGAACGGCGCGACGGTCTCGG
>JAPPHP010000424.1 GCA_028821035.1 Gammaproteobacteria bacterium
CCACCTGCACGTCGACGGCGAGGCTGTCGGTCATCGCGTAGTCGAGGTTGACCCAGACGGTGCCCTGCGAGAGGTCTTCCCCGCCGGCCGGTGTCGGGCGTTTCTGCTGCGCGCGGTAGAACTCGTCCGCCGTCTGGTAGACGTAGGAGACGTTCACGAAGCCCGTGCCCGGCTCGGCCAGCCACGCCGACCCGTCCGCCGACGCGCTACGGGGCGTGAGGCACACCGCCGCCGCGAGCGCGCACAGCAGCAGCGGCCCGAGGGCGGCATGCGGGCGGCGCAGTACCTTGTCCATGATGTATCCGTTCATCGTCATCTCAGCCTGTAGCGTCGGTCGAGGTACGCCAGCACATACTGCAGCCTGGCCGCGCACTCCCTCGCGCTCTGCACCTTGCCGGTACACAGCACCTTGATGTGGTCGTCGTCCGGAGTACCGGGTTTCTCCTCGGCGAAGGCGGCTTCGAGGCTCGCCTTCAGGGACCGCGCGCGGTCGCGGTCGAGTTCCCGCCTCTCGATGGGGCAGCCCCGACAGACGAGTTCCCGGAACACCAGGGCCTTGCCCGCGGTGTACGCGCCCCTGGCGCTCACGTTGCTGTTGCCCGGACCGACCGAACCCGACGCGAGGACGTCGGACTGCAGGCCGAGCACGGCAGTCGCGAGCGCGGCGAGGCAGATGGACCGCTTCATGCTTCTCTCCTGTTCGCGGTGCAGCCCGAAAGCCGACCCGCACCGGGCCGGCGTCGTCTCCGAGTGCAACGCTCCGGAACCGGACAGGAAGGAACCTGGCGCGAGTGCCGCGAACGCCGTCCCCCCTGCGCCACCGTCAGGCGCTACTGCAGGGGTTCTCGGAAACGGTCTCCGCGACGGACGGACTGACAGATCCGCTTGCCAAGCGGCAGCAAGTCTACCCCGCGCGCCCGCGAAGGTCATCGCCCGATCCCCTTCGCGTAGGATGCGTCGTGTCGCACACCCGGGGCCTCGCCGATGCAACCGATCGTCCTCTACGGCGTACCGATCTCCCTGTACACCGGCCGGGCGCGCAGCTATCTCATCAAGGCCGGCCTGCCCTACCGCGAGGCGCCGCCCACGTCGGCACACTTCATGGAGACGGTCCTGCCGAAGGCCGGCGGACGGCGCAGCATGCCGACGGTCGAGCTGCCGGATGGGACCGTGATCCGAGACTCGGTCGCGATCGTCGACCACTTCGAGGCCGTCAGCGGCCACGGCTTCTCGCCCGGGACGCCGAAGCAGCGCATCGTCAGCCGGCCGTTCGACGCCATCGGAGCCGAGGGCCTGCTGCGGCCGGCGATGCACTACCGGTGGAACTTCGACGCAGTGCAGCAGGAGTTCGTCGAAACCCATTTCGAGGCCATCTTTCCGCCGGGGTGGTCACCCTCGGCCGGGGAGCGCATGCGAAACCTCCGCGAGGAGGCGCTCCCCGCGCTCGGCGTCCTCCCCGCGTCCATCGCCGCGATCGAGGAGCTCTATGTCGGTCTGCTACGCAGGCTGGAGGCGCACTTTGCCGACCACCCCTACCTGCTCGGCGGCCGACCGTGCATCGGCGACTTCGGCATGATCGGCCCCCTGCACGGACACCTCGGCCGCGACCCCAAGCCGCTGTCGCTGATGCAGGCCCATGCCCTGCATGCGTTCCGCTGGGTGGAACGCATGCATCGCCCGGAGGCGGACATCGGCGAGTTCGACGGCTACGAGGAAGCCTACCTGGCCGACGACGCGATCCCGGACACCCTGGTCGACATCCTCCGCCAGCTCGCCATCGACTACGTGCCCGAAACCCGCGCGGCGTGCGAGACCATCAACGCATGGCTCGCGGAACAGGAGGACCTGGCGTCGGGAACGACGGTCGAGCGCCGGGTACGCGAGGATGCCGTGTTCGATCTCGCCGGCACGGAGGTCTCCGTCGCGGCACAGCCGTTCCGGTTCTACGTGCTGAAGCGGATGCAGGACGAGTTCGAGGTGCTGCAGGAGCCCGAGCGCGGCGCGGCGGCCGCGCTGCTCGCGGCCTGCGGCATGGCCGAGCTGCTCGACCTGAAGCTCACCCGCGACATCGGGCGGCGGAACAATCTCGAAGTCTGGCTCTGACGCCGACGGCGCTCAGGAAGCGGACGCTCCCGGCACCTCGCAGAACTGGTCGAGTTCCACCTGCGCGCTGACCGCGCAGTTGTTGTGTGCGCCACCGCCCCAGCTCGGCATCACCATCGAGTACAGGCCGGTACCCCCGGCAACCAGGATGACGAACTGGTCCGGCGATGCGAAGGCCGGGTAGGTCTCGGACTCGAACGGCCGGCGGAACCCGCCGCCGTAGCGGTCGTGATCCGCCGCCGGGAGGTGCGTCAGCTCCCACAGGCGCTTCGCCACGGTCTCCCGGTTCATGTTCGCCCTCGCCAGCACGTCCGCGTGGGTCGGATTGAGGACGACGACCGCCGTGCCGTAGCCGAGGATGGCGTGGTTCGTCGCCAGGTTCGCCACGCCGATCGAGAGGACGTGGAGCAGCTTCTCGGCGTTCTCCGGGTCGTCCGCGTCATCGCTGTAGATGACCGAGTGCGGGGCCTCGCAACCGACGAGGGTGACCACGCTGTCCTCCGCCCGGTAGCCCCTGCTGACATGCAGCGGGGGGAACGGCGAGTGTTCCTCGGCCTCCGCGAGGCAGTAGGTGAACTTGCCCGGGTGACCGTGCAGCGCCATGTCCGATACGCCGGGCCGGCCGCCGCCGATGTTGATCATGCATAGCCGGAGCGCGCGTCCGATGGCCGCGTTGGCGCGATGCCCGGGACCGAGGGCGCCGAATCCGGAAGCGACGCCGCCGCAGTCGTGCCGGGCCGGGCCGTTCACGATGACGAGCGGCGCGAGGCAGTGGGTGGTGCCCTGCATGTCCCCGAGGTCGAACATGGGGTCCACCGCCGCGCGCACCGCGCCCACGACCACGGGCATGTGGTCCGGGAGGCAACCCGCCATCACTGCCGCGACGGCCACCTTCTCGACCGTGGCCACGCCCATGGCGGGGCCCATCTCGCCCAGGGCCAGGTCGGCGTCGAGCCCCGAAGCAAGGATCATGCGGTCGACGCGCTCCGGCGTCGGCACCACGACGGGAAGCCCGTCGGTGCAGTCGAGCGCGTGGAGCCGCTCGAGGGCCGCCTCTTCGCTCGCCTCTTCGAGCAGCACGCTCATGCCGCGAAGCGGTCCAGGATCTGGTCGGCGATGCTGTCGGCGATCGCCGCGATGCGCACCTCGCCGGTGCCGGCCACCGGGTGCGGCAGCCGCACCATCGGGATGTCCGGCATCCCTACCGATGCCGCGACGAACTCCGCCTGCGGCCAGAACTCCTCGGTGATCAGGCACACCGAGGGGATCCCGTTCCTTGCCATGTTGATGCCGTCACGCACGGTGCCGGAAGTACAACTGCCTCAGTGGCCGTAAGCGGCCACCGCGACCTGGCATTCGGAGGTGATCGCCTCGAGCGTGTCGCCGCTCACCACCGAGCCCGGATTGCCCTTGTTCCAGAGCCGCGTCTCAATGCCTTCGAGCCGCGCGCTGAGCGCCTCGCCCACCTTGGAGACGAAGAGCTCCGAATCCGGGAACCCGTTGGCGATCAGCGCCACCGTCGCGCCGGCGCCCCCGTTCGGCCGGATGTCGCGCGACAGTTCGTACGGCTCCATCGCCGTGCGCACCTCGCCCCTTGGGTCGTGGAACCTGACCATGGTTTCCTCCGTTGCTGAGCCTTGCGGTCTTCACCGGGAAGCGTAACCCAAGCCCGTGACGACGGCACGGTGTCGGACCCATACCACCCATACCCCGAAAAAGGTCGTCGTGTACGATGGAGGGCCATGGTCGTACCCAAACCCGACGCGGAACGGGCACTCGTGCGCAAGGATGGAATCCTCGTGCATCATGGCGCCTCCCGGAGCACGCTGGACGTCGGCGACTTCATCCGTACCGAACGAATCGTGCGGCACGTCTACCGAGTCTCCAGCGGTCCCTCCGATGGGGACGGCCCCACATCGAACAAGGAAGAGCAATGAAGACGCCGCGCCGTTGTGTACTACTCGGTCTCGCCGTTCTGGGCGGGCTGAATGCACTGGCGACAGAGGGTGTAGCCCCTATCACCAACGACGACATCGTCAAGCTCGTGGACGCCGACGTCGCCTGTACGATCATCGTCACCAAGATACGAAGTTCCGAAAATGCGTTCGACACGTCCGCCGACGGCCTGATCGGGCTCACGAACGCCGGTGTCAAGGAACCGGTGGTCCTGGAGATGGTCATGGCGACTGATACTTCGGGACGCAAGACCTTTACGGGCTCTCCAAAGGGCGTTTGCGCGAGCGAAGGGGACGTCAAGGCAGTCGACGACTGAAGAGAGTCGGCGCGGGGAGTTACGCCGTCTCGTGGTAGGCCCGCCATCCCCGGAAACGCGTGATATCTACGGCGCCGGAGACCGCCCCCGCATCGCCGACAAAACCGTGGACCCATCGACCGCCCTCGAGTTCGACGGAGCCGAGCGCGAGGGGCCGGTCGACGGTGGTCAGGAACCCGCCAACCTCCCTGCTCGGCATCGACCAGACTTCGAGTTCGATCGATGCGCCGCCGGACTCTGAACGGATCAACGCCGGACGCTTCCCGTCCGGCAGGGCGAGGAGCCGGTAGCGGGGCGCGGTGCGGGTGGCGGCGACCCGCCATGCGCCGCGGCGGGTGAGTTCACCGTTCAGTGGCTGACCCGCCATGTGTGCGCCGCAAACCGCCAGGTGCACCATGTCCGGCAGCGGTTCGTCGGCGCCCGGCGCCTCTTCGTCCAGGAACCCGGCCGCGGCGCGCAGCAGCGCATGGTCGCGGCCGGCGGGCGCGAGCAGCGTCACGCCGAACGGCATACCGTCGGGCGTCGTTCCGGCCGGCACCGCCACCGCGCAGAGGTCGAGCAGGTTGACGCAGTTGGTGAACGTGCCGAGGCGCGCGTTCGTGCCGAGCGGATCGGCGTCCACCTCGGCGAGCGTGTAATGGGTGGGCGCCGTCGGAGCGACGAGGACGTCGATGTCGGCGAACGCCGCGTCCGCTTCGCGCCGCAACTCCGGCAGCCGGTACTGCGCCCGGAAGCAGTCCGCCGCGTCCAGCGTGCGGCCTCCCTCGATCACCGTCCGCGTGATCGGGTGCACCGCATCCGGGTGCGCCTCGACGAAGTCGCCTACCGCCGCGACGCGTTCCGCGAGCCACGGTCCCTCGTAGAGCAGCCGTCCGGCAGCGAGGAACGGTTCCGGATCGACGGCGCGCGGGGTCCCGGGAAGACCGGACACGCCGCGCCCGTAGAGATCCGGGTAGGCGGCGTCGAACCAGGGCAGCCGCTCCGGGGCGAGGTATCCGAATCGCGCGTTCTCGGCATCGAATCCCGCGAACTCCAGCCGGCGCGAAAAGGGGCCTTCCGCGTCGAACCCCCCTGCCACCTCCGCCACGGCGTGCACGTCCGCCACCGTCCGCGCGAAAACGGACACGCAGTCGAGGGTCCGGCAGGCCGGCACGACGCCGCGCGTCGACCACCAGCCCCGGCTTGGCTTGAAGCCGACGAGCCCGTTGAAGGCCGCGGGCACCCTCCCCGACCCGGCCGTGTCGGTCCCGAGGGCGAACGGGACGATGCCGTGCGCGACCGCGACGGCGGAACCGCTGCTGCTGCCGCCCGCGACGTACGACGGGTCGATGGCGTTCGGTACGGCGCCGTAGGGGGACCGCGTCCCGACGAGGCCCGTGGCGAACTGGTCGAGGTTGGTCTTGCCGATGGGGACGGCGCCAGCCGCCAGCAGGCGTTCGACCACCGAGGCGGAGCGTTCCGGCACGTAGGCGTAGTCCGGGCAGCCCGCCGTGGTCGGGACGCCGGCAAGGTCGATGTTGTCCTTGATGGCGAAGGGCACGCCCCACAGCGGCGCGCCCTCGAATGCCATCCCGTCTAGCCGCTCGACGTGCGCCAGCACCGCCGCCGCCTCGAGCCGGTGGATCCACACGGCCGGGTCCGCTCCCGCGGCGCGGCGCAGCGCTTCGCAGGCGACCTCGCGCGGATGCAGCCCCTCCTCGGCATAGGCGCGGCGCAGCGCGGCGAGAGTTCCGGCCCGCTTCATGCCGCGGCCGCCGCGAGCGCCTGTCCGGCCCGCACCGTCTGTCCCTTCGAGACGAGCACTTCCCCCACCACCCCGGCTGCCGGGGCGGTCACCTCGAACTCCGCTTTCATGGATTCGACAACGAACAGCACGTCCCCCGCTTCCACGCGCTGGCCGGAGCGGACCTGGACGGACCAGACCGAGCCCGCCAACGGACTCGCCACGAAAGCCGCGCCGTCCCCGTCCGCGGCCGGCGCCGCCGCCCCGTCCGTGTCCTCGGCCTCGAACGTCAGCACGCCGCGGGCGTTCCAGTCCTCGAGCTCCGCGGCGAATGCCGCCCGCCGCCGCGCCTCGAACGACGCGATCCCGGCGGCCTCCTCCTTCAGGAACGCGCCATGGCGGTCGTGGTCGAAGACGCCGGGCTCGATATCGATGTCGAGCGCGCCGCGGGGGAACGCCTCCCTCATCTCGAGGAGTTCCGCGGCACTCACTTCGTGGAAGCGAATGCGGTCGAAGGGCCGCAGGAGCCAGTGCTCGTCGAAGGCGCGGCCCCGCCGGTGCCGGTTCCATACCTGCAGCGTGCGGCCGACGAACTGGTAGCCGCCCGGGCCCTCCATGCCGTAGATGCAGAGGTAGGCGCCGCCGATGCCGACGGAGTTCTCCGCCGTCCAGGTCCGCGCCGGGTTGTACTTGGTGGTGACCAGCCGGTGGCGGGGATCGACCGGGGTGGCCACCGGAGCGCCGAGGTACACGTCGCCGAGCCCCATCACCAGGTACTCGGCGCCGAACACGATGTCTTTCACCGCCTGCCGGTCCGGCAGGCCGTTGATGCGGCGGATGAATTCGATGTTGTCGGGACACCAGGGCGCGTCCGCGCGCACGCCCCGCACGTAGCGGTCGATCGCGGCGCGGCAGGCCGGGTCGTCCCACGACAGCGGCAGGTGCACGATCCGCGACGCCACCCGCGGCTCCGCGGTCCGCGCCCGCTCGAAGTGCGGCGTGAGCGCGCGGGCGAGGTCCGGGGCCGACCGGATTTTCGGGTCGTAGCGGATGAGCAGCGAACGGATGCCGGCCGTCATCTCCAGGACGCCCCGGACGCGCTCCTCGGCAATCGCCGCCTCGAGCCCGTGCACACGCAGGCGCAGTTCGATGTCGAGCACGGGAGGGCCGAACTCCACGAGCAGCGTGTCCTGGGCCGCGCGGCGCACGCGGATGTCGCCCACCTCCGCGACGATCGGGTCCTCCACGCGTCCGCGCAGCACTGCCGGCACCGCGAAAGGCCGCGTCGAGCCGGCCGTGATGGCGGCGTGGGGCGCGCGCGCGCACCCGGGGGGGGCCCCCCCCGGGACCCCCCCCCGGCGCCCCCCGGGGCCCCCCCCCCGCAGCCCCCGCGTACCACCGGGTGGCCTCCGCCTCGGTCACCGCGACGAGGCGCACGCGGTCGCCCGCGCCGAGCTGGCCGAGCTTCCAGCGGTCCGCCCCGATCACGGCCCCCGGACACACGAAACCGCCGAGGCTCGGCCCGTCCGGTCCCAGGATGACGGGCATGTCGCCGGTGAAGTCGATCGCGCCGAACGCGTAGGCGTTGTCGTGGACATTGGACGGATGCAGGCC
>JAPPHP010000395.1 GCA_028821035.1 Gammaproteobacteria bacterium
GCCGCCGTTCAGCAGCATGAAGCAGAAGCGCATGTAGTTGTCGGCGGTCATGACGAGCCCGCCGCCTCCCGACAGGAACGTCACGCCGATGAACTCCGGGTCCTCTCCGGGGCTGTCCTGCACGATCAGCTCGCCGTCCGCGCCGATGATGTGGTCCGTGCCGAAACGCTCGACGACTTCCGGCGGTACGTCGAAGTAGCTGTCGGTCATGCCGAGGGGACCGAATAGGCGCGTCTCGAGATACCGGTCGAGCGGCTCTCCGCTGACCCGCTCGATCAGGTGACCGAGCACGTCCGTCGAGAACCCGTAGTGGTAGCGCGACCCCGGCTGGAACAGGAGCGGGAGGTCGGCCAGCTTCTCGACCAGTTCGCGCGTGTCCCGCGTCAGGTAGTCCCAGTCGTCGATGAGGCGCGCTTGCTGGTACATGCGGTCGAGCAGGGAGTCGCCGTAGTAGCCGTAGGTGAGCCCGGACATGTGCATGAGCAGGTGGCGCGGCGTCACCGGCCTCGCCGCGGGGACCACGTTGCCCCTCTCTGCCAGCACGGTCAGGTCCTTCCACTCGGGGAAGAACTTCGTCACCGGCTCGTCGAGCAGGAGTTTCCCTTCCTCGACCAGCATCATGGCGCCCACGCTGGTGATGGGCTTGGTCATGGAATAGATGCGCAGCAGCGAGTCGGACTGCAGCTCGGCGCCGGTCTCGACGTCGAGCAGGCCGGTCGTGTGCTCGAAGACGACCTTGCCCCGGCGCGCGATCATCGCCGTCATGCCCGGGAACTCGCCGGACTCGACCAGGCGGTTCATCTCCGCCCGTACGCGTTCGAGGCGCTCGGGAGACATGCCGGCGTCTTCCGGGTTGCCGCGTGGCAGGTCGACAGCGAGCGCGGAGAACGCCGCCGGCAAGAGGAGAGTCAGCGCGGCGGCAATGGCGCGTCCGGTCGTAGCCATGTACGGTTCCCCCGTCCAACGGAGCCGCGTCAAGCCTAAGCCATGAGTTCGCCCGATCTCAAAGGCACGCCGCGCCAGGCGTTCGAGAACGCCATGCGGCTGCTGCGCGACGGGGACGCGGACCTGGCGCGGGAGCAGTTGCTCGCCATCCTCGAGACCGATCCTTCGGAGGTGAACGCGCTCAGGCTGCTCGGCGTGCTGGAAGCCCGGCGCGGCAAGCTGGACGCCGCCGTGCGCCGACTGGAGCGCGCGGTTCAGGAGGCCCCGGGTTTCCTGGACGCCACGCTGGATCTGGCGCACGTGTACCAACGGACCGGGCGCGCGGGCGATGCGGAACCCGTCCTGGCGGCGTTCTGCCGGCGCGAACCGCGCGCCTCCATCGCGTGGCAACGCTACGCGGACGTACTCTTCGACAACGGGAAACCGGATGACGCGCGTCACGCCCAGCGGCGTTCCATCGAGACCGACCGCTTCCATGACGACATGCGGCGCGCCATCGAGGCGCTCGGGACAGGGCGCCCCCAGGAAGCCGAGACGATCTACCGCGACGTCCTGAAGAAAGACCCGAACCACGTGCACGCCCTCGTCGGCCTCGCCAACGCGGCGATCGACCGCAACGTGCCGGAGGACGCGGCGCGCCTCCTCCAGCGCGCCATGGCGATCACGCCGAACATGACGCACGTGCACCGGGCGCTGTCCCGCCTGCACATGAACCGCAGCCGCTACGCCGAGGCGGAAGCGGCGGCCAGGCGCGCCGTGGAACTCAACCCGGAGCTCGCGGACGCCTGGACCGCCCTCGGCACGGTCTACGCCTGGGGCCTCAAGCAGCGCGACGCGGCGGAAGCGTTCGGGAAGTCCCTGGAAATCTCCCCCGACCAGCCTCGGGTGCTGCTCTCTCTCGGCCATGTGCGCAAGACGCTCGGCGAGACGGAGGCAAGGGTGCGCGCCTACCGGGACGGCCTTGCGATGGAGCCGCGGCTGGGCGAGGCGTGGTGGAGCCTGGCGGACCTGAAGACGCAGCCGTTCTCGGACGGGGACGTCGAGGCTATGCAGGCGACGTTGGCGGACGAAGGGGTTCCGGAGCGCGAGCGGGCGGCGGTCCGGTTCGCGCTCGGCAAGGCGTTCGAGGACCGGGGCGACGCAGAGGCCGCGTTCGAGCACTACCGGACGGGTAACGCGATCCGCCACCGGCACGAGAGGTTCAACGTGGACCGGTTCGAGCGGCAGTGCGCGGCGCTGCGCGAGACGTTCACCGCGGAAACGCTCGCGGCGCGCCGTGCGGCGCCGGTCGAGGGACCGACACCGATCTTCGTTATCGGTCTGCCGCGTTCCGGATCCACGCTCGTCGACCAGATCCTCTCGTCCCACAGCGCCGTGCAGGGGACGATGGAGCTGCCGCACGTCCTGGGTTACGTGCGGGAACTCGACCCGAGACGCGGGGGCAGGCCGCCCGGCTACCCGGCCTGCGTGCCCGAGATGTCGCCGGAGGACTTCCGAGCCCTCGGGCGCCGCTACCTGGAAGAGACCGAGCCCTACCACGGCGGCGCGCCGCACTTCGTGGACAAGATGCCGAACAACTTCATGCACGTCGGGCTCATTGCCTGCATGCTGCCCGGCGCGGTATTCGTCGACACGCGACGGCATCCGCTCGGCTGCTGCTTCAGCATCTACAAGCAGAACTTCGCCCGCGGCCAGACGTTCGGCTACGACCTCGAGACGCTGGCGGCGTACTACCGGAACTACGTGGACGTGATGGCCCACTGGGACGCCGTGCTCCCGGGCCGGGTGCACCGCGTCGTCTACGAGCGCCTAGTCGACGACACCGAAGGCGAGACGCGCCGCCTCCTCGCCCACTGCGGCCTGCCGTTCGAGGAGGCCTGCCTGCGTTTCCACGAGACCGAGCGCGTCGTGCGCACGGCGAGCGCGGAGCAGGTCCGCCGGCCCATCTACAGCGACGCCAAGACGCACTGGCAGGCGTACGAGGCGCACCTCGGTCCGTTGGTGGAGGGGCTGGGGGAGGTGCTCGAAGGCTGGGCGGACTGACGCTTCGGCTGAACGCTGGAGGCGTTACTTCGTTGCGGTCAACGTGAAGATGAGGGGTATGTCGTCGCCTGACGGCAGCCGCCAGAGGCCATCGTCGCCGCGCACCATCCCCGGGAACTGTCGGTACATCGTCACGGGGTGTTCGTCGAACGAGGTGAGCCGCAAGCCGGCGTCGAGCAGGGCGCCCAGGATCTCCGCGAGGCTGTGCTGCCACTCCCACGCGGGGCTCTCGATGATGTCCTCGCCGGCGTAGGAGGGCGCGTTGCCGGGATACATCGTGCCGGCGGCGTCCGGAAAGTAGTCGTGCGCGACACGCAGGTCCGCGGGAGCGCCTGCCGGCCGGGTCTCGTCGAAGACCTGTGAAACCGGGTGGACATCCAGCAGATAGAAGAGCCCGCCGGGTTTCATGTGATGCGCCACGACTTCTGCCCACCGGGTGAGATCGGGCAGCCAGACCAGCACGCCCATGGCGGTGTAGACGACGTCGAACCGCTCGTCGAGAACCTCGGGCAGGTCGTACACGTTCGCCCGGATGAACCGCGCGTCGAGACCGACCTCGTCGTTCAGCCGGCGCGCGGTCGTGATCGCGTCGTCCGCCAGGTCGACGCCCGTGGCCCGCGCGCCGAGCCGCGCCCACGACAGGGTGTCGAGTCCGAAGTGGCACTGCAGGTGCAGGAGCGACTTGCCGTCGACGTCACCGACACCCTTGCGCTCAAGCTCGCTCAGGGTGACCCGTCCGTTCCTGAAGCTCTCGACGTCGTAGAAGTCGGACGCCGCGTGCACGGGGGTGCACTCGTTCCAGTGGCGGCGGTTGATCTCGATGCGGTGGTCCGTGGGCATGGAGGCTTCCCTGCGCTGAAGAGAGCGGCGACGAGACGCCGTCGCGGTCGGGTCCGGTATCGTTGCGGCGGGATCCCGGGCCGTCAACCGCTCCGTCAACGGGCTGCCCCGTCGACTGCCGATCCAACAGGTAACCTATACGGCACGTACAGGGGTACTTGGAAGTGGCGGATACGGTCAGAAAGGCTGGTGTCAAGGAGGCCAGGACCCGGTTTGCGGAGATCCTCGGAGCCGAGAACCGCGAAGGCGTCGTGACCATCGTGACGAAGCGGGGCGTTCCGTACGCAGCGGTTGTCCCGGTTCCCGAAGCGCTCAGCCTGGCACCGACCCTCGCCGAGTTGCGCGGGTCGGCGGAGGGCTGCTACGGGGACGCCGCGGATTTCGTCGGCGAACTGCGGGACGAGTGGCCCTGAGGGACGTGGGAGAACTCCCCGGGGCTTGGCCGAATGACCGTGGGCGCGGCCCGATCGTTGGCGTCTTTGGCCGAAAGGCGGCGATTGGGTTGGCAGGGGCGCGTTCGTTACAAGTGGCCTGTTGAACGCATTACAAATGGCCGGTTGATTCGGGTGGGAGCGTGAAGATGATGGGGAATGGTTGGGCGAGGTACTGCGCGGTGCGCATGCAGGCCAGGAAGCAGAAGGCGCTTGTCCGCACGATCGCCGCGTCGCTCCTCGTCCTCGCGGTCGCCCCGGCGTTCGCCGACGAGCCAGCGGCCGGTTCGGAAGGATCGTCCACGTCGTACCGGCACGAGGGGTTCCCGGCGTTCAGCGTCGGCTTTCCGGCCGGTACGCGGGAGCGCGCGCCGGAGGCGCCCGGCGAGGTCTTCCAGGGCTCGACCCCTGACGGCGTGGACATCCACGTCTCCATCACTGACTTTCCGTTCGCCGGCATCCTGATGCCGATCGAGAAGGCGGCGGAGTACTTCGTCGGACTGACGGAGGCGTCGGGAATGGGCTCCGACTTCGAAGTGACGCGCAACGAACCGATCACGCTCGGCGACGGCTCGTCGGCGTACCGGTCGGAGGTCCGGTGGCGCGACGGTCAACGTGGTGCGACGGTGGCAACCCAGCTCGTCAGCGCCTACCGCGGCGGACGCCTGGTCATGGTCGCGGCGCACTCGGCCGAGGCCAAGGAGGAGGCTGCCCGGATCGTCGAAAGCCTGCGCTTCGAGTAGGCATCGTCCGTCCACGGCGGCTCCTCGCCCCCGCGCCGGCCGTCTTTGACATGACGAGAGGCGGCCAGTAGCGTCACCCGTGACCGCAGGGGTGCGAGGGGGCTACATGAACCGGGTCACTGTTCTGGCGCTGGCGCTGTGCGCCTGGGGCCTGACGTGCGCGGCAGCGGAGTCCCGCGCCGTCGACGACGCGGCCATCGCGGACGCGAGCAACACCGCCGAGTGGCTCACCTACGGCCGCAACCACAACGAGCAGCGGTTCGCCCCGCTCGACCAGATCGACACCGGGAACGTCGCGGAACTCAAGCTCGACTGGTACCTGGACGTGCCGGACGCGGTGGGGCTCGTCTCGACGCCCCTGGTGGCCGACGGCGTCATGTATTTCGTCGGCTCGCGCAACATCGCGCGCGCCGTGGACGCGGTGACGGGCGAACTGCTGTGGACGTACGACCCGCAGGTGCCGAAACATGCCGCGCAGCGCATGCGCCTCGCTTTCGTGCACGGCAGCCGGGGCCTCGCGATGTGGGGCGACAAGGTCTACATCCCGACCATCGACGGACGGCTGATCGCGCTCCGGGCTGCGACCGGCGAGCATGTGTGGACGGCCACCACGATCGACCCCTCGAAGGCGATGTACATCACCGGCGCGCCGAAGGCGTTTCGGGGCAAGGTGCTGATCGGCAACGGCGGCACGGAGATCGGCCCGGCCCGTGGCTACGTCACGGCATACGATGCCGAGACGGGCGCATTGGCATGGCGTTTCCACATCGTGCCGGGCAATCCGGCGGACGGCTTCGAGAACGCCGCGATGGAGATGGCCGCGAAGACCTGGACGGGGGAGTGGTGGAACGTGGGCGGCGGGGGCAACTCCTGGCATGGCCTGACCTACGACCCCGAGTTCAACGCGGTCTACATCGGCACGGGCAACGGCTCGCCCTGGAACCAGAAGATCCGGAGTCCGGGTGGCGGGGACAACCTCTTCCTCTGCTCCGTGCTGGCCCTGGATGCGGACACCGGCGAGTACCGCTGGCACTACCAGACGACGCCGGGCGAGACATGGGACTACAACTCCAACATGGACATCGTGCTCGCGGATCTCCGGATCGACGGCCGCGACGTGAAGGCGCTGATGCACGCGCCGAAGAACGGCTTCTTCTACGTGATCGACCGCAGCGACGGGAAGCTGATCTCGGCGGAGCCGATCGCGGAGGTGAACTGGGCGAGCCACGTGGACCTCGAGACAGGGCGGCCGGTGGAGATGCCTGGCGTCCGCTACCTGGACGGCGGTCCGGTGCACATCACGCCCGGGCCGCTCGGTGCGCACAACTGGCCACCGATGTCCTACAACCCGGAGCACGGACTCGTATACATCCCGACCGTACACGAGACCTACACGTTCTCCGACGAGGGGATCGACATCGCGCTCTGGAAGTCCCCCAACTGGCAGGCGCCGGTGCCGAAGGAGGGTTTCGGGGTGGCGGCCATGCTCGCGCCGCGGGCTCCCGGCAAGCCCAAGGGTACGCTACAGGCCTGGGATCCGGTGCGGCAGGAACGAGTCTGGGAAGTCCCGTTCGACATCGCCTGGAACCCGGGCACGCTGACCACGGCCGGCGATCTCGTGTTCCAGGGCACGCTCCAGGGTGACGTTGTCGCCTACCACGCAGCGACCGGTGACGTCCTCTGGCGCCAGCCGGTCGGACTCGGTGTCGTTGCGCCACCGATCACGTACGCCATCGGCGGCCGGCAGTACATCGCCCTGCTGGTCGGCTGGGGTTCGGGGCCCGCGGTCGGCGGCATGGAGGAACAGCACGGACTTGGCTGGGCTTACGGGGTGCACCCCCGGCGGTTGCTGGCGTTCTCGTTGCAGGGCGAGGCCGCGATGCCCGCCTCGCCGCCTGCCGCGCCGCCGGTGCCGCTGGACGATCCCGGCTTCGAGATCGACGACGACCTGGCGAACTACGGCCTCCAGGTATACATGAACTGCACGTTCTGCCACGGACCGGACGCCATCTCGGGCGGGGCGTCCCCCGATCTGCGCGCGTCTCCGATCGTGCTCTCGGACAGTGCCTTCGCCGACGTCGTGCGCGAGGGAACGCTGCTCGAGAACGGCATGCCGGCGTTCCCGGCCCTCTCGGACGCGCACCTCGAGGCGCTCCGGCACTACCTCCGCCAGCGGGCGCGGGCGAGCCTCGGCCTCATCGACGCTCCGGCGGCGGGGATCACGGGTCAGCGGTGACGGGGCGGCCCCAGCTTCCCCTATCCGAGCCGCTCAGTTAAGCTCCCGCGCTTGACTAGGCAGAGACTCGGGGGAGAGCCGATGTCGAGGCGCACTATCCAAACGCCTGGCCCCGTGCCCGCATTCCGCAAGACGAAGATCGCCGCCGCCATCGCGGCCGTGTCGGGGTTGTACGCCGTGCCGGTCGCGGGCGAAGACGCCGGGGCGCAGCCTACGGTCGAGGAGATCATCGTCACCGCCCGCAAGCGCGAGCAGAACATCCAGGATACGCCCGTCAGCATCCAGGCGTTCACGTCGGACGACATCGACAAGCTCGACATCAGCCGCTTCGAGGATTTCGCGGACCAGAGCGCGTCGATCTCCTACATCAGCGTGGGCCCCGGGACGCAGGTCATGCACATCCGCGGCGTGT
>JAPPHP010000177.1 GCA_028821035.1 Gammaproteobacteria bacterium
GGCACAAGAACCGCTTCGGCGCCGTCAACGAACTGGGCGTCTTCGCGATGACCGAAGACGGCCTGAAGGAGGTCTCGAACCCGTCGGCCATCTTTCTGCGCCGCCCGGCGGAAATGTCGCCCGGCAGCGTCGTCACGGTGACCTGGGAAGGCACCCGCCCTCTGCTCGTCGAGCTGCAGGCGCTCGTGGACGACCTGCAGGGCGGCCATCCAAAGCGCATCAGCGTCGGCCTGGACGCCCAGCGGCTGGGCATGCACCTGGCCGTCCTGCACAGGCACTGCGGCCTCTCGCTCTCCGACCAGGACGTCTTCGCGAACGTGGTGGGCGGCGTGCGCATCGTCGAGACCGGCGCCGACCTCGCCCTCATCGCGGCGGTCGTGTCGAGCTTCCGCAACCGGGCGCTGCCGCGGGACCTCGTCTGTTTCGGCGAACTGGGACTGACCGGCGAGGTGCGACCGGTGCCGAACGGGCAGGAGCGGCTTCGAGAGGCGCGCAAGCACGGGTTCACGCAGGCGGTCGTGCCACGCGCGAACCTGTCGAAGACGGCGCTGGGCGGCATCGACGTGCATGGCGTCACCACGCTGAACCAGGGGCTGGAAGCGCTGTCGGCGCTGGAGTGAACGACCGGTGACGGAGATCGCGGCAGATCGACGACTGTTGTGGCCGGAGGGCGCGCCGCAAGCCACCGGGGGCGAGGCGATCGACTGCCCCGCGCTGACGGTGCACCTGCCGGAACCGGAATACGCGAACGGCGCGGGGATCATCGTCAACCCCGGCGGCGGCTACCGTGTCCTGGCCTCGGACCACGAGGGCCTGCAGGTGGCGCGGTGGCTGAACCGGGCCGGCATCGCAGCGTTCGTCCTGCGCTACCGGGTCGGTCCGAAGTATCACTCCGACGTGTCGCTGCTCGACGGGCTCCGCGCCGTGCGCTACGTGCGGGCGCACGCGGTCGATTGGGGTGTCGCGCCGGATCGGCTCGGCATGCTCGGGTTCTCCGCCGGGGGCCACCTGGTGGCGGCGGTCGGCACGCGTTGGGACTCGGGACAGCCCGACAGTCGGGATGCGGTGGAGCGGGAGAGTTCCCGCCCCGACTTCCTCGTGCCCGTGTACGCGGTGATCAACGGCCGGGTACGGGGCCGCAAGGCGGACGAGTACACGCCGGCGGACGAGCGCGTCACTGCCGACACGCCGCCCGCCTTCATCGTCCACACCCACGAGGACAAGGTCGTCTCAGCCGAGCAGTCGCTGCTCCTCTACAAGGCGCTGCTCGACGCGGGCGTCGAGGCGGAACTGCACGTGTTCGGGTTTGGGGAACACGGGCTGGGGCTCGGCGTCGGCGACCCGGATCTCAACCGGTGGCCGCGGCTCCTGCTGCGTTGGCTGCGCCGCTGCGGCTTCCTCACGGACGAGGAGCGGACCGCCGTGTCCGGGCGCGTGACGCTCGACGGCAAGCCCATGGGGATGGCGTGGGTGACGTTCCTGCCGGACGACGAGCGCGCGCCGATCGCCCGGGTCCGCATCCATCGCGACTCGAACGGCGCCTTCGAGATTCCGGCGGACGTGGGACCCGTGCCGGGACCGCACCGGGTGGAGGTGCATCACGTGAGCGAGCAGATCCCGCACACGAACACGGGCGGCTACAGCATGGACGACGCGGTTCGCTACGAGACCCGGGCGATGGTCGAGCCGGGTGCCTACGTCGCGCTGCCTCTGGTGTCGGAGCCGACAGCCGCGCTGTAGGATAGTTGCCGACCTCCGTGTAGGAGATCGGCCATGCAGCAGTGGCGAGTCCTCGCCTTCGCCCTCGCGGCATCCGTGGCGCACGCGGCGTACGCGGACCCGTGCGACGCGGTCTTCTGCCTCGATGTGGTCGTCGTCGGCGTCACGGACGGCGACACAGTGACCGTGCTCGACCCGGAACGGCGGGCGCAGTCGAGAGTGCGCCTGAGCGCGATCGATACGCCGGAGCGGGGTCAGCCCTGGGGCACCCGGGCTCGACAGGCGCTGGCGGACAAGGTGTTCCGACGCGACGTGCGCGTGGCCTCCGAGGGCGAGGACCGCTATGGCCGGGTGCTTGGCCGCCTGTACGTGGGGAACCGCGACATCAACCGGGAGATGGTGCGGGAAGGCCATGCCTGGGTGTACCGGCGCTACTCGCTGGATGCCGGGCTCCTGGAGGACGAAAGGGCCGCCCGGGAGGGACGGCGCGGGCTCTGGTCGCTGCCGGGCTCGGAGACGGTGCCGCCGTGGGAATGGCGTCGCGGAGCCCGGCGCGCCACCCCTCGGGCAGCCGAGCAGCCCGCGGTCGCCATCGGCGGCTCGGTACCGCCGACGTGTGGGACGAAAACCGTGTGCCGCGAGATGTCGTCCTGTGAAGAGGCGCGCTTCTATCTCGTCCGGTGCGGACTGACCCGCCTCGACGGGGACGGGGACGGCGTGCCTTGCGAGCGTCTGTGCGAGGGCGGGCGTTAAGAACTCATCACTACCGGAACAGCACGTCGCCCGGTAGGACACTACCGCTCGGGCGCTACCTGGAGTACCGCGCTGACCTCTCGTTCCGCTCTCAGCCAATCGAGTGGCGTCATGTCCGCCAGATCCGGGTCGGCGGTGGTCAGCCAGCGCTGCACCGAGACCGGGTCGAGATGGGCGATGGCCTGATTCACCTGAGCGATGTCGGGTAGGAGCGTCTGCCCGACGATCTGATGGATGGGAACGTACACCTTTCCATCGACCCGAAAGGCGTAGAGGGCTCTCTCGCAGATCATCTGCCGGACCCGCTCGGGCGTCATACCGAGCGTACGGGCGAGTGTCTCGAGTGTCAGGCTGTTTGCCTGGATATCCGCGAACTCGGTGTCGTAGTCCAGCATCGGGTCCGTGTCGTTCAGCCCCTCGTCGAGGTCGACCCCGGCATCCTCGAGCATGGCGTCTTCGGCGTCGGTCAACTTGGCATCGATCATCCGGCTACCCTCCCGTCAAGTCTTGCACACTCTCCTCCCCACCCCCCGCCCGAAAGTCCGCAAGCACCTCGAGAAACGCCGCTCCGTAACGTTCGAGCTTGGCTTCTCCGACACCGTGCAGCGCCAGCAGTTCCTGCGTGGAAGCGGGTTTCACGCGCACCATCTCGCGCAGCGTCGTGTCGTGGAAGACCACATAAGGCGGCACGTCGGCTGCGGCGGCGAGTTCCTGGCGGCGGGCGCGCAGGGCCTCCCACAGAGGGAGATCCTCCGGCCCCAGGTCGTAGTCAGGCTTGCGGGTAACCTTGGCGGGCCGTTTCGGGGAGGCGTCCTCGCGCAGCAGGATCCGCTCGTCGCCCCGCAGCAGCGGCCGCGACTTCCGCGTGAGGGACAGCGCCCCGAAACGCTCGGGATCGGACCGCAGGTAACCCTGCACGATCAGTTGCCGCACGATGGAGCGCCACTGCGTGTCCGCGAAGTCGGTGCCGATACCGAACGTGCTCAGCCGCTCGTGGCGCCGGGCCAGGACCTTCTCCGTCTCCTTGCCGCGCAGGACATCGATCACGTGGCCGGCGCCGAACCGCTGACCGGTGCGGTAGACGCAGGACAGGAGTTTCTGCGCCTCGACGGTGCCGTCCCAGGTGCGGGGCGGTTCGAGGCAGATGTCGCAGTTGCCGCAGTCTTCCGGAAGGTCGTCGCCGAAGTACTGCAGGAGGGCCCGGCGCCGGCACTCGGTGATCTCGCACCACCCGAGCAGCGCGTCCAACCTGACGCGTTCGATCCGCTTGCGCGCATCGTCGGCTTCGGATTGCTCGACCATCTGGGCGAGGCGGACGACGTCCTGGAGCCCGTAGATCATCCAGGCGTCCGCCGGTTCGTCGTCGCGGCCGGCCCGACCGGTCTCCTGGTAGTACGACTCGACGCTCTTCGGCAGATCGATGTGCGCGACGAAGCGCACGTCCGGCTTGTCGATGCCCATGCCGAAGGCGATCGTCGCCACCATGACGACGCCGTCTTCGCGCAGGAAACGCTCCTGGTGCCTGGCACGGACGTCCGACGGCAGTCCCGCATGGTAGGGGAGGGCGTCGAAGCCGCGCTCGGCGAGCATCCGCGCGGTGTCCTCGACCCTCCTGCGGGTCATCGCGTAGACGATCCCCGCGCACCCGCGCCGGGCCTCGAGGAAGTCGACGAGCTGGCGGCCCGCGTCAGCCTTCGCGTGCACGGCGTAGCGGATGTTGGGCCGGTCGAAGCCGCTCACGAAGCGCGCCGCGCGGGGCAACCGGAGCCGCCCCACGATCTCCTCGCGGGTGCGCGCGTCGGCGGTGGCCGTGAGGGCGATGCGCGGCACACCGGGGAAACGCTCGTTCAGGACGTGCAGTCCCAGGTAGTCCTGCCGGAAGTCGTGCCCCCACTGGGACACGCAGTGCGCCTCGTCGATGGCGATGAGGGCGAGCCGGACGGTCCCGAGCAGCTCCAGCGTCTCGTCCTGGAGCAGTCGCTCCGGGGCGAGGTACAGGAGGTCGAGCCGCCCCGCCGCGAGGTCGCCGATCACTTCGGCTTGTTCGCGTGGCGGAAGCGAGGAGTTCAGGAAGCTCGCGCGCACGCCGAGCTGGCGCAAGGCCGCAACCTGGTCCTGCATCAGCGCGATGAGCGGCGACACCACGACGCCGACCCCGTCCCGCAACAGCGCGGGCAACTGGTAGCAGAGGGACTTCCCGCCGCCCGTCGGCATCAGCACCAGCGCGTCGCGGCCCTCCGTCACGGTCCGGACGACATCTTCCTGCCGGCCGCGGAACCCGGGGTATCCGTACACCGTGCGCAACAGTTCGCGGGCGCGTTCGATCACGGGGCTGCTGTTCACGGGGCTACTATAGGGCGCGGCGTCCCGCCGCCCCACAGGAAATCGGCTACGCGTTTTGTCAGACGACGCCCACCGCGTGCGAGGAATTGATCGGAATCACGTATCCCGACGGGCCGTTGACCTGGAAGGAGTCGTGGATCTTGCCCCGCTCGATGTCCGTGGTCTCGACCCCGTCCGCGACGAACGCCGCGTGTACGGCATCGACGTCATCGACCATCAGGTCGAACGGCGCGCGCGCGCCGGCGGCGATCGCCTGGTCGGCTTTCGTGAGGATGAGGTGGGTGCCGCCCCGCAGTTCGAGGATGCCGAAGTCGTCGCGTTCGAGGATCGCGCGCATGCCGTGCCGCACGAAGAACCCGTAGGCGGCGTGGACGTCCTCGACCGGCATGCTCAGGTGGCCTACGGCGAAGACCGGGCGGGACGAGTCGGTCATGGCGTCCTCCGGCGCTCGACGACGACCGTCGATAACTTAGCACCGTTGCGCCGGTTGTCCCATGGCTGAGCGGTCAGAGGCGAGCTTCACCGAGGGGGACCTCTCCCGCCACGTCATCCGGCTGTCCGGTTTCATGATCCTCGGCTTCCTGGCGATGACGCTCGCGCAGTTCGTCGAGGCGGTCTACCTGGGCCTGGTGGGCACGGAAGCCCTCGCCGCGGTGACGTTCACGTTTCCGGCGGTGATGGCGCTCGGCGCCATGACCCGGGGGTTGACGCTCGGCGGCGGGGTGCGGGTCGCACGGGCCATGGGCGTGGGCGACCGCGAACGTGCGGCCATCCTCACGACCCACGGGCTGCTGCTCGTGCTGGTCTTCACGGTGGGTTGCGCGGTGCTGCTCGCGGGATTCGCCCGGCCGCTGTTTCACCTGCTCGGCGCGCGCGGGGAAGTCCTCGAACTTGTCGTGGCGTACGCCCACGTGTGGTCGATCGGTTTTCCGCTGTTCGGACTGTCGATGGCCGGCACCCTGTACATGCGTTCCATCGGCGACCCGGTCTTCCCCGGCTACGTCCTCACCCTCGGGTCCGTGCTCCAGGTCGCGATCGGTCCCTTCGTGATCTTCGGCTGGGCCGGCCTGCCGGCGCTCGGCGTGGAAGGCGCCGCGTGGGCGTTCGTGCTGGCGCGTTCGCTCGCCTTCCTGCTGACGGTCTACTGGTTCGCCGTACGGGAGCGCATGCTGCGGCGCTCGCTCAAGGGACTGGTCGGGTCCACGCGGGTCATCCTGCACGTGGGCATCCCGGCCATGGCGACGAACGTCATAGAACCGCTCGCGACCGCCGTGATCACGCGTCTCCTGGCAGGGCTCGGCACGGCGGTGGTCGCCGGCTTCGGGGTCGCGGCGCGCATCGAGGCGGTGGTGTTCATGGTGGTGATCGGCATCTCTTCGAGCACCGCGCCGCTGGTGGGCCAGAACTGGGGCGCGCGCCGCTTCGACCGGGTCAGCCGCGCGCTCGCGATCTGCTACCGGTACTGCCTCGCGTGGGGCGCGATCGCGGCCTGCGTCATGTGGATCGGCGGCTTCACGTTCGTGTCGCTCATCAACGATGAGCCCCTGGTGGTCGCGACGGCGACGACGTACCTGTACATCATCCCCCTGACCATCGGCTTCATTGGCATGGTCAACGTCGCGAACGGGGCGTTCAACGCGATGTCGAAGCCCTTGCCGGCGCTGTGTCTGTCCGTACTGCGGCTGTTCGTCTTCTACGTGCCGCTGGCGCTACTCGGCAGCCGGTACTTCGGCTACACGGGCGTGTTCGTGGCCATGGCCTGCACCAACGTGATCGTCGGTCTCTGGGCGCGGTCCTGGAACGCCAGGACGATCGCGCGCGAGCGGCGTCGACTGTCCCCCGCCTGAGCGGGCGCGTCGGCGTCTTAGCGTTGGGCAGCCGCCACGGCTGCCGCGCGCGTCTCGTGGATCGGCACGATGTTGTCGAAGCCGCTGATCCGAAAGACCTCGTCGACCAGCTTCGTGAGCGAGCAGACCGCGAACTGCGCGTGCCGCTCGCGCACCGTCTTGGCGATCAGCAGCACGGCCCGGAGGCCCGCGCTGCTGATGTAGGAAACGTTCTCGAAGTCCAGGATGACGTGGCCGTCGGCGTCTTCGATCGCGCCGGTCGCCGAGTCCTGAAACTCATGGGCGTTCAGGCCGTCTATGCGGCCCGACACCGTCAGGAAGAGCGTTCCACCGTCTCGTTCGGTAGCGATTTCCATGGGTGCCTCCTGCCTACATGTTAGCCCAAGGACGGCCGGGGTTGCATGGCGCGCGTTGCTTCGGCGCGCCCGGTGACGATCCGGCTCATTGCGCGTCCTCCAGACCGTCATCGTCGGGCATCAGGACGAACTCCGGGTAGGCCTCGATGCCGAGTTCGGCCGCGTCCTGGCCGAGCTCCTCGACGGTGGGGGATACCCGGGCGCCCATGATCTTGTTCAGCGCCATCCAAAGCAAGAACGAAAACGCGAACACGAAGACGCCGATGGAGAGGATGCCGACAAGCTGGGTGACGAAGTTCCCGCCCGCGGCGATGCAGACCGCGAGCGTGCCCCAGACGCCGGCGAAGAGGTGTGCGGGCACCGCGCCGACCACGTCGTCGAGCTTCATGATCTCCATCACCTTCATGCCAGCGGTGCAGATGATGCCGCCGATGGCGCCGATGACGATCGCCCAGTAGTGGTCGACGATGTCGGGCCCGGCCGTGATCGCCACCAGTCCCGCGATCGCCCCGTTCAGTCCGGCGAGGAGATCGACGCGTCCGAGGATCGGTCTCGCCACGGAGATGGCGGCCATCACACCCGCTGCCGCCGCGAGGTTGGTGTTG
>JAPPHP010000202.1 GCA_028821035.1 Gammaproteobacteria bacterium
CAATCACAAGGAAGCGCTGATCTGGGAACACGAAGGCAACAAGGCCGTACGCAGGGGCCGGTGGAAGCTGGTATGCAAGTATCCGGGCGACTGGGAACTCTACGACATCGTCGCCAACCGGACGGAAACGGCGAATCTCACGACGCACCACCCGGAGGTCGTCGCGGAACTCGGTGCGATCCACGATGCCTGGGCCGAGCGTTGCGGCGTGAAGTCGTGGCAGCACCTGGTCGACAACCGGGGCGCTTTGCAGAAGCTCGCCCCCAGATGGTGAGCGGCGTACGGCAACGCGCGGGCCACGATGGCCAGACCTCAAATCCCGGGCATGGGCTCGAACTCACGCACGGGGACGCGCCGCGCGCGCAGCCCGGCGCTCGGCCCCCCCCCCAGGAAGCTACCAGCAGCAGCAGAGGCCCGCCGAGATGGCTTCGAGCTGTTCCTCACTCATGGTGGGATCGGGCGGCAGCGCCAGATGCACCGTCTGCATGTCGCTCTCGTGGACCTCGATCGTCATCGACTCGGGTATCGAGATGCCCAACTCTTCCGAGATCGTGCTCTTCGGGTGCGCAAGGAGCTGTTGCCTGAAATCCGCATCCAAGGCGGACTTCTCCACGATGTGCTGCAGCATGTCGTCGCCAGTTCGCATGGCAGTCCTCCCTCGTTCTCCAGCCACCGGCACGCTAGCACGACCCCCGTGGAAACCGCAACGCGGACCCGGCCCGCGACGCGGATACGGTAACGCCACCAATGGTTTGCAGTTCCAACCCCGGTAGGCAATGATCTCGTCCCCGAAGCACCCCTGTAATGCACCGTTCGCAAACACCATGATGAGACTTCGAAGTGGATTCCTTCGGCTCGCCGCGTGCCTCGTCGGCGGGTTCCTGACCTGGAGTTGCCTGGCCGTGGAAGTCGGCGACCCGGCTCCCGACTTTCGCCTGACGGGATCGGACGACCGGCAGCACGCCCTGACGGACTACCGGGGCCAGTTCGTCGTCATCGCGTTCTTTCCCAAGGCCTTCACCGGCGGCTGAACCCTCCAGTGCAAGGCGCTGCGTGACAGCGCCCGGGAGATCGAAGCGTTCGATGTCGCGTACTTCATGGCGAGCGTGGATGCGCCCGAGACGAACAAGGCCTTCGCCGAGGAGAATCGGGCCACCTTCCCCGTGCTGTCCGACCCGGACCGCGCCGTGTCGACCGCCTACGGCGTGTTGTCCGAGCGCGGTATGGCGAAGCGATGGACCTACTACGTGGATCCCGAGGGCGTCATAGCCCGCATCGACCGCGAGGTGGAAGCACGCACGGCCGGCGCCGACCTGGTGCGCCACCTCGAGAGCCTCGGCGTGCCGCGCAGGGATCCCTGATCCCAAGGGTCATCACGGCGAGGACGGCGTCCCGCCGACCTGCAGTTCGACAAAGCGACGGTACGCGCCGCCCGGCCGGCGCATCAGCTCGTCGTGACCGCCCGTCTCGATGATGCGGCCACGCTCGATGAAGGCGATCCGGTCGGCCGAGCGGATCGTGCTGAGCCGATGCGCGATGACGATCAGCAGCCGTTGCTCGCGCTCGGCGTGGAGCGCCGCGACGAGGGCGTTCTCCGTCTCGGGGTCGAGCGCGGCGGTCGGCTCGTCGAGTACCAGCACGGGCGCTCTGCTGACGATGCCGCGGGCGATGGCCAACCGTTGTTTCTGCCCTACCGACAGGGTGGCGCCGGCCTGCCCCAGCCGTGTCTCGAAGCCTTCCGGCAAGGCTTCGACGAAGTCGAGCGCGCCGGCCGTGCGCGCCGCCGCGGCAACCTCCTCCATGGTCGCGGCGGAGTTGCCCATCCGGATGTTGCTGGCAACCGTGTCGTCGAACAGTGTCGGCTCCTGGAACACGAACGCGACGTTGTCCCGCACGTAGTCGACGTCGAGTTCGGCGAGGTCCACGTCATCGAACCGGACGCGACCCGCGGTGGGCCGGATGAACCCCGGCAGCGTGTACGCGAGGGTCGACTTCCCCGCGCCGGTCGCGCCGACCAGCGCGATCATCTCGCCAACCCTGCCCTCGAGGTGCACCCCGTCGAGCGCCGGCGTCCCGTCGGGATACCGGAAGGAGACGTCTTCGAGCGCCACGCGGCGTACCGGCCCGGGGAGGCGCCGGGCGCCATGGTGGTCGGCATCGATGCGCAGGTCGACGATGTCGAAGACGCGCTTCATGCCGGCCACGCTGTTCTGCAGGTTGAACCACAGCGCACCCATCGCGCCCGCGGTGATCGCGATCTGCAGGAAGAAGCCGTACAGCACCGCGTAGTCGCCCGCCGACATGCGGCCGTCGATGATCGCGTTGGCGACGTCGTAGAAGGCATAGAACGCAAGCCCGAGGATCACGACACCCTGTAGCGCCGCGAGCAGCAGGTTCATGAGTTCGTAGCCGCGGAAACGCCTGAACGACCGTGCGCTGTCGTCCGCGAACGACTCCCGCTGCCGGTCGCCGGCGCCGAGGCTCTGCACGGCGGCGATGTTGCTCATCCCCTCCTCGACCGTGGCGGTCGTGTCGGCCCCCGCCATCCGGCTCGCCAGCGAGCGCCGCCGCGTGATCCCCGTCATGAGCAACGTGCTGAGCAGGATCATCGGCGCCGCGAAAGCGGCCAGGAAGATCACCGAGGGCAGGACCGAGAAGCTGTACTGCATGGTCCAGACGACGACCGCCACCGTGTAGAGGCTGACGAGCGGCGTCACCAGGATCTCGTAGCAGACCCGCGAGATGGACGGCGTGTCGTACATCACCCGGTACACCGCATCCCCGATGCTCGCGTCGGCGAACCGGGTCATCGGCAGCGCCAGCAGCCGGTTGTAGAGCAACGACCGGAGGTCGTGGTTGATCCGGTGCGTCGCCCGCAGCTGGTAGCGATACTCGTAGAGCCCGAGCAGTCCGCCCACCCGGCTGTCGGAGACGCTCGCCTGGTTCTCGCTCCGGGTCGCGGTGTCCACGCCCTCCGCGAGTTCCCCCTCCGCGCGGTCGCTCGCCGCCCCCTGGCCGAACGCGCCGATCAGCACGATGCCCACCAGGCTGATGCCGACGATCGCCCACACGATCTCGAACGGCGTGAGGCCCACCATGAGATCGAGCAACGGCTGGGCGTAGGGCGGGTACGGCGTCGGCGCCGTGCCGACGGGCATGCCCATCACGACGTGGTCCACCAGGATCTTGAGCGGCCACGGCAGGATCAGGACCACCGAGACCCCTACCAGGCTCAGGACGAGCTTGACGGCGATCTGCTTCCGGTACGGCCAGACGAACACCAGCGAGCGCGCGATGAGCGCACACGTCTCGCGCGTACCGAGTCTGCGAAAGTCGCCCGGGTCGCTCACGCGGCCTGCCCCGTCTCGCTCTCGACGAAAGCCCGGTAGACGCCTGCCGTTCCGAGCAGCTCGTCGTGCGGGCCTTGCGCCAGCACGCGGCCGTCCCGGAGATACACCACCTGGTCCGCCTGGCGGATCGTCGAGAGGCGGTGCGTGATGAGGAAGATGCAGCGGTCCCCGCCCCAGCGCTTCAGGCTCGAGAGCACCCGCAACTCGGTCTCGGCGTCGAGGGCGGCGGTCGGCTCGTCCAGGATCAGGATCGGTGCGTCCTTGACGATGGCGCGGGCGATGACGAGGCGCTGCCGCTGGCCGCTCGAGAGCTTCGTGGCGCGCTCGCCGAGCGGCGTCGCGTAGCCTTGCGGCAGGCCCTCGATGAACTCGTCGGCACACGCGACCCGCGCCGCCTCCGCGACCGCGCCCGCCGACGCGCCCGGCACCGCGAACCGGATGTTCTCCGTCACCGTGTCGGTGAACAGCACGTTCTCCTGGGTGGCGATGGCGATCGCGCGGCGGAGCGAATCGACGGTGACTCCGCGGATATCGACGCCGTCGATCGTGATGCGTCCCGCGTCGGGATCGGCGAGGCGCAGCAGCAGGGACATGAGCGTCGATTTGCCGGTGCCCGTCGGTCCGACCACCGCCGTCACCGTGCCACGGGACGCCCGGAGGTCGATGTCCTCCAGCACGGGCCGGTCCGGCAGGTATCCGAACGTCACGCCCTCGAACCGCACGTCATCCCGGAAACCCGGCAGCGCGACGGCGTCCGCGGCGTCCTCGATGTCCGGCTCGAGATCGAGGATCTCGAACACGCGCCCGAGCCCCACCGCCATGTCCTGCGCCCGCCCCCAGAGGCCGACAAGGGCGCGGACCGCCCCGAGGCCGTCGTTGGCGCGGCTGTTCACCGCCGAGAACGAGCCGAAGTTCCACACCGCGAACCCGAAACCCAGCAGGATGCCCTGGGCGAACGTTTCCGCCGAAGCGTTCGACCACAGCGCGGCGAGCGACTCGACCGCCAGGATCGCGAGTCCGATCATCGCGAACGCGAGGATGCCGAGCACCGCGAGGGACACACGCGAACGGAAGACGGCCTGGAGCGCTCCGACCGACCGCTCGTCGAATCCACGCAGGCGCTCCGGCTCGGTGCCGGTCGCCTTGATCACGCGCACGCCCAGCACGCTCTCCTGGATCCACGACGTGAGCGCGCTGTTGCGCTCGCGCGCGTGCCGGAAGCGCGTGCGCAACCGCGACGAGAAGAGGTAGCCGAGGTAGAGCACAGGCAACACCGTGACGGCAAGCACCGCCGCCAGGAGCGGCTGGAACGCCGCGACTACGGCGACGCCGACCAGGTAGCGCCCGAGGAACATCAGCGGCTCGACGAAGACGAAGCGAATGATCGCCGTCACCATCGCGCTGTCCTGGTACACCCGGTAGATCGCGTCGCCGGTGCGGGCGTTGGCATGAAACGTCAGCGACTGGGCCTGCAGGTTGTCGATGAGCCGCACCCGCATGCGCTGGTTGATCTGCTGGAAGATCCACAGGGCGTAGTAGTTGAGGACGAGCGCGCTCGAGATTGCGACTCCGGTCAGGATGAGGGCCGTCAGGAGCGTGGGCCAAAGCAGGGCCCGGCGGGCGTCCGCCGAGAGTCCGTCGACCTCCACGAAAACGGCCGGGTCGAGGCCGAACAGGAAGGCGGCGATGCCCCCGACAGGCTTGCCGGCAAGCACCCCCGAAGTTGCCAGGCCGATCATGATGATCGACAGGAACGCCGTCACCAGCGCGAGTATTCCGGACGCCCCGAGATACGCCACGAGGTGGCCGCGCAACGGGCGGATGAAGGGCCAGGTGCGCAGGAAGATGTTCGCCACCCAGCGCGCGCTGAATTGGTCGCGCTCGGCATCGGGGAGAACGGCTACGCGCATGCGCCTATGTCACCAAGGCCAGGACGCGGCCGGTTCGTTCCTCATTCGGGCACGAGCGACGTGCCGGCACCGGCTCCGAAGTCCACGGTCTCGAAGTGAAGCTGGTTGGGCACCCGCGGCGCGTACCGGCCCGTGCGTTTCGCGTTGGCCAGGTGGCGCTCGGCCGCGGGGTCCGGTCCTTCGGGACGCAGCGCACGCTGGAAGAAGGCGAACATGTTCTCGAGGCGCCGCGGGACGGATCTGCCGGTGTGGGCGGCGCCGCGGACGAGGTGATACTCGTGCTCGATGGCGGCGTCGAAGAGCAGGCGATGCACGAGTTCGGCGCTCAGGAACGTGAGGTTGGCGTCCTCGTCGCCCGCCTCTACCAGCAACTGCAGGCCCGACTCGCGCAGCCGCGCGGCGTTGTCGATGACGATGGTCGGCGGGTGGCGGGCCTGCCAGTACGCGACGTCGACCGGGTTCCCGAAGCGCCGCTCCAGGAAGCGGAGCGCGCCCGGACCATAGGGCGTCACGTCCAGGTCGGCGAAGGCCATGACCGGCGGGAACCCCGGTTCGAGCGCCGCGGCGGCGGCGAAGGTCTCCGGGTTGCGCAGGGCGATCCGCAGCGTCCCCTGGCCCCCGGCGGACGCTCCGCCGATCAGCGTCCCCGCCCTGTCCTGCGCCACGTGGTATGCGCCGCGCACATGCGCAAGCAACTCGGTGATCAGAAAGGTCTCCCAGTCGTTGCCGCCGCCCTTCCAGTCGATCCAGTAGGAGTTGCCCGTGAGCGGCGCCACCACGACGACCGGTTCGATCGTACCCTTCGCCCACGCGTGTTCGAGCGGAGGCCGCAGACGCCGCTCGAGCTGGTTCTCGCCGCCGCTGCCGCCGTGCAACCACAGCAGCAGCGGGTACGGCACTTCCCGCTCCGGTGCGTATTCCGGCGGCAACAGGAGGTCGAAACGCGCTTCGCCGGGCACCAGTTCGGTTGCTACGCCTTGCTGGAGGAGAACGGACTCCTGCGCCAGGCTGCCGGCGCCTGCGAGCAGGGCGAACAGCCACGGGAACGCGGTGATTCGCGGGACGCATCGCATGGCAGGTCTCCTGGCGGGTTGCGCGACATCTTAGCGCCCCATGGCCGGCGCGCCGGCGTCACTGCCCGGCGTCACTCCCCGTGCTGCCGCAAGCGCCGCCTGAGTTCCGCATTCTCCGCCTCGGCGGCCCGTAACGCCTCTTCGGTCCCTCGCAGCGCCTCCTCGCCCTCCCGAGCGGTCAGGAGGTACCCGCCTCGCCGCGGGTCGAAGAAGCGCAGTTGGTCCCCTTCCAGCCGCAACTCCAGCCCGAGCATGGTCCCGTGGCACAGGACACCGTTTCGCCGCTCCAGGGCCAGCTTCCGATACTTGCCGTCCGACCCAAGCCGGCGACCTTGCAGCATGGGATCCAGGTAATCTCCTTCCGGGTCGAACTGCCAGTACTCCCGGACCCCCAGCTCGGCGTACAGCTCCTTCTTCGTGCCCTCGTCCACGCGGCGCGTGCCGAACGAGGTGATCTCGAGCACGAAGTCCGCCAGCTTCCCCTCTACCCAGGTCCGCCATACGCGGCGCTCCGGAAGCTTCGGCACGCCGATCGCCACGAAGATGTCGGGCGAGACGCACGCCCGAATGTCGCCCGCCCGGTAGTACATCATCATGTCGCTACCCACGTAGACATCCGCGCGGTCGCGATAGAAACCCTGCAAGAGCAGCGCCGCGTCGACCGTGGCGTGCCAGTGGATCGGCGTCTCCGCCATCGGCTTACCGTCCGACTCGGGATAGTCGGACAGCGACAGGGGCCGTGCCAGCGGTGTCCTCCCAGCGGTTGTGGCATCGTCTTGGATGGGAACGGTCTCGGTTTCCCGCATGGCGGACTCCCAGGTCGGGCCACGCCTCGATGCCCGGAACGCTATCACAGGCCCACCGACGCGATAAGGGGCGTTCGCGAAAGCGGGCGGCAGGACTGGCTCCGGGCATTGCTCGGCGCGTTCGGTTGGCTCGGCGCACGTTTTGACACAAGCGCGGCGAAAATCATGCCGGTCATTCACCCGCTGGGGCGTGAGACATTCCCCTCCCGTGTCCGCAGTTTTTCGACCATGGGCCGGCTGACCGAGGGACTCAACCTTCGTCCACCCAGGCCCTGATCAGGTGATGCGCGATGGCCATGGGGCCCGGAACCTTCAGGGTCGGGTGCTCCCCGGCCAGCCCGAGGCGCGCCTCGTCGCGCGCGAACCAGCGCACGTCGGCCATCTCGACCGGGTCGATGCGGATGTCGGTGGTCAACGCGTCGGCGTGGCAGCCGATCATGAGCGACGACGGGAACGGCCAGGGCTGGGACGAGTGA
>JAPPHP010000049.1 GCA_028821035.1 Gammaproteobacteria bacterium
CTGGTCGTCATCTGCACGAACGCCGGCCCACCCACGATCACCATGATGCCAGGCATCAGGAAGGCGATGGAGGGCACGATCAGCAGCGTCGGCAGGCGCCCCATCTTCTCCTGCATCCGCGAGACGCTCTGTACCCGGATGGAACTCGCGAGCTTGCGCAGGGCGCCCGCGAGCGGCGTGCCATGGCGCTCGCTCTGCGCGACGGTCACGGAGAGGTCCCTGAAGTCCTGACTGTCCAGCCGGGCGGCCAGCCTGCCGAGCGCATCCTGCCGCGTGCGTCCGTGCACACTCATGTCGAGGGAGACCTGGCCCAGTTCCTTCGCCAGATCGGGCTGGAAGGTCTTGAGGTTGTCCACGGTCCGGCGTAGCGCCCGATCAAAGGTCAGGCCGGACTCCAGGCACACGATCATCAGATCGAACGCGTCCGCCAGCCCCGCGTGCACACGCCGAAAACGCGACGCGGCGATCCGCGTCACGACGAGTTCCGGCACCAGGTTGAGCATCACCCCTCCAAGCAGCCCCCCAACCAAGCCGATGCCCCATCCGAGCAGACCCGGCCACAGGGGCGGCAGCACCGCGAGCCCCACGGCCAGCCCGACCAGGATGCACGCGAACTTGAGCCCGAGTACCACCGCCACCGCGTTCTCGGATCGCATTGCCGCGCGCTGCAACCCCACCGCGATCTTCTCGCGGTCGTCCTCCTTGAGCGGCATCAGCCCACCTAAGGTCGCGGCCACGCGGCTGGCCCCGCTGCGCACGCCGGCCGCCACCCGTGCGTCGACTCCTGTCCCGACGCCGCCACCGGTCGCCAGCCGAAGACGCCGCGTCATGCGGATGCGCTGGACGAAGACCGCCAGCAGCGAGAACACGCCGACGCCGACGCCGAGGATGGAGAACAGCATGATCATGTTGGTCGTCGTCACCGCTGTGCGCTCCGAATCATCAGCCAGGAGACGACCAGACCAGACACGATCAGGCCAGCGCCCATGCCGAGCAGGTGACGCGCTTCGCCAAGCAGCACGTCCACGAGCGCCGGCTGCAGCGCGGCCTGGATGGCCACGGCGAGCACCGGGACGGCGGACAGGATGATCAGGGTGACCCGCGACTCGGCCGTCGATGCCTTGATTCGCGCCCGATTGTCGAGGCGCTCCCTGAGCATCTCGGCGAGGTTGGCCACGGCTTCCGACAGGTTACCGCCCGTCCGTGCCTGCGTGCCCATGATGGCGGACAGCATCGCCAGTTCGCTCACGCGCACCCGTCGCGCCTCCCGTTCCATGGCAGCCGCCAGCGGCACGCCGAACTCCACCTGGAGCTGGATGTTCCGGAGCGACCCCGCGAGCGGCTCCTCCGCCGCCGCCGTAATGGAAGAGAACGCCTGGCCCGTCGCGATCCCGAAGTACACCATCCGCTGGAAGTCCTCGATCGCCGGCAGGAAGCGGTCGTTGAACGCATTGCGCTTCGCGGTCTCGAGCATCAGTCCGACGCTCCACCCAAACGCCGCGCCAATGGCGAGCGCCAAGAGTACGGCAAGGGGACCGGACAGGCCAAAGAACGACAGCAGCGGCACCAGCGCGGCGCCGGCCACCACGGCGGCTCCCACGCCGATCACCGTGGTGCGGACACCGCCGGAGAGCGGGTAACGCCGCTCGAGCGTCGCGACCAACGGGCTCCTCGGTGCACCGACCCCTTCCTGCGCTTCCGGGACGGCGGCCGCGCCCGCCTCCTCGACCTGCAGCATGTCGGCGAAAAGTCCCATGCGCCGCCTGACCCGGGACCGCGTCCGCAGCGCGCCGGCCCCGAAAGCACCGATCGCGACGAGTCCGACCAGGACGGCGACTATGACGATGAGGGAGTTTTCCATGCCCGCCGTTTCATCTTGTTCCCCCCCCCCCGGCCGCGCGGCCCAGGCCTGCCTTCAGCAGGTCGCCGAAGCCGAGAGCCTCGACGCGCTCCGTGAACGACGGCCGGCTGCCGCTGCATTCGAAGCGGTCCGCCCCGACGTCGTAGGACCAGATGTCCTCGAGCACGGGCACCTCGCCCTCGAGGCCCACCACGTCGGTGATGGAGACGATGCGGCGCCGTCCGTCCCGGAACCGGGCCACCTGTACGATCAGGTCCACGGCCGACACGACTTGGTTGCGGATCGCCGACAGGGGAATCTCGCCCGACGCCATCATCACCAGGTACTCGAGCCGGCTGATGGTGTCCCGCGGGTTATTGGCGTGCACCGTGAACATCGAGCCGGGGTGACCCGTGTTCATCGCCTGCAGGGCTTCGAGCGCCTCCGGACCCCGCACCTCCCCCACGATGATCCGGTCGGGACGCATCCTGAGCGCGTTCTTCAGGAGATCGCGCATGGCGATCTCGCGCACGTGCTCCGAGGTCGGCGCCCGGGTCTCCAGGCGCACCACATGCGGCTGCACCAGGCTCAGTTCCGCCGCGTCCTCCAGGGTCACGACGCGCTCCTCAGGCGCGATGTTGCCCGACAGCGCATTCAGGATCGTGGTCTTGCCGGCGCCGGTACCGCCCGACACAACCACGTTCAACTGGGCGCGGGTCGCGACCTCGAGAAACGTCGCCATGTCGCGGTGCATGGCCCCGTTGCGGGCGAGCTCCTCGACCGTGAACCCGCCTTTGCGGAAACGCCGGATCGAGATCGCCGCGCCGTCGATGGCGAGCGGCGGCGCGATGATGTTGACCCGCGAACCGTCGGGCAGCCGCGCGTCGCACATCGGGCTGAGCTCGTCCACCCGCCGGCCGACCCCTTGCGCGATCCGCTGCGCGATCTGGGTGAGGTGGTCGACGTCGCGGAACCGCACCTCCACGCGGGACAGGCGGCCGCGCCGCTCCACGTACACCGAGCCCAGGCCGTTGACGAGGATGTCGCTGACCTCCGGGTCGCGCAGCAGCGGCCCGAGAGGTCCGAGTCCGCGCATCTCGTCCACCAGCCGCTTCGCGAGCGCCGCGTGGGTCCCGCCGACCGGCGGCGCGTCCGGCGCACTCTCGAGACTGTAGAGCATGCTCGCGACGAACTCCGTGAGCTCGTCGTCGTTCAGCGTCGAGGCGCTCTGCGAATCCAGCGCCTCGAGCACGCGCCCGTGGTACCAGGGCACGATCGCCTCGAACCGGCTGAAGGCCGCGGTTTCCGGCGCGCCGTCGTCGGCCTGCGACCGCGCGGCCCGCGGCTGGAGCTGGCCGCCGCGGCGATGTCGGATCGATTGCGCCATTTCCCTCTTTCGCCCGTTACCCCCGCGCGTGACAAAACCGGCCCCGGAGGCGTGACATCGTGAAACCACCGGCTTGCGATTATACTGCGCAGCCTTTTGGTCCAAAAGTCGCGCGGCTTCAGATACGTGTCTCGCGCCATCGCTCTTGCAGTGTGTGCGATGCTCGGGGCCGCCTGCTCGCTCCTCCCCCAGGAGCGGGACCGGCCCCGTGCAGAGCAAATGGAACGCGCCGTCCTGCCCATGGCGCGGGCCGCGCTGGACGCGGGTCAGGTGGAGACCGCCCGGCGCCTCTATCGGCGCGTCCTCCAGGTCGACTCCGACTCCGCCGACGCCCGCATGGGCCTCGGAGATGCCGCCGTGGCGAGCCGGGAGTCCGCCGAAGCGGCTCGCTGGTATCTGGCGGCCCTGGCAAACGCCAAGCGGCCCGAGGAACGGCACGCGGCACTCTTGGCACACGGTCGCGCCGCGCTGTCCGCCGGCCAGCTTGAGGCCGCACGCAAGAGTTTTGCCAGGCTGACCGGGCCCGACGAAGGGGCGCCGCAGTCGGTCGTCGCCTGGGGCTACAACGGCCTCGGGCTCACGCTCCTCCTGGCCGGCGACGTGCGCGGAGCCGTCGCGGCGATGGAGCAGGCCGTGCTGCGTACGCCCGACGACGCCCGCTTCCAGGGCAACCTGACGCGTGCCCTGGCCATGCTGACCGAGTTCGACGATCCCTCCACGGACGCGAGTCCCACCGACGCGATCGCCCGTGCGCGCGCACCGATGCTCCCGGTGGAAGCCCTTCCGGCCGACGTAGAGCCCGCGCCGCCCCCCTCCCGGAGTCCCCCTTCCCGGGCGCCCGAGCCTCCCGCCCTTCCCGAGCCGGTCGCAGACGACGGAGCCTTCGGGCGCGAGCGAGTCGCCTCGTCTCCACCGGAGACGCCCACTCCGGTTTCGGTCGCCGGAGACCCGCCTGCACCGGAAGCGGCGGTTGCCGGAGACAGGGTCGAGGCCGAGCCCCTGATACGGACGCTCCCCGAGCCCCCACCGCCTCTCGAGCAGGCGGCGACGGCCGATGCGCTCGACCCGGAACGCGAGCCTCCGCCGACCGTGCCCGATGCGCCCACTGCGACCGTTGCCGGAGACAGGAGCGAGGCCGAGCCCCCGGCACGGACGCTCCCCGAGCCCCCACCGCCTCTCGAGCAGGCGGCGACGGCCGATGCGCTCGACCCGGAACGCGAGCCTCCGCCGACCGTGCCCGATGCGCCCACTACGGCGGAGCCGGGCGAATTCGCGCGAGCGCCTTCCATCCAGCTCCCCGCCACCGACGCCGATCTCGTTGGCACGTCCGAGGAGCAGCCCCTCGTGCTCCAGGAAGATGCCTGGACGTTCGTGCAGCCTGCGGCGTACGCTTCGCGAACCTGGGCGGAACGCCTGTCCGAGCGCTTGCGGGAACTTACGGATCATCCAGTGTGGGTGAGCGAACATCGGACGTCCGGCGAGGAAACGCTATCGCGGGTCCGCGTCGGCCCCATACCTTCCAGGGATGCGCTGGTGGCGCTCGGAGCCACGCTTGAAGCCGAGGGCTTCGCAGCCTTGAGTCTCCCGGACGCCGAGACGGGGCCGGGGGCTGCGGCGGGCGCCCCACCCCTCCTGGTCACGGAAGACGGAGAACGTTACGTGCAGGCTGGGGCCTACGCCGTGAAGGCGGCGGCCGAGGAACTCGCCGCGAGGCTGGCGAAACTGACCCGATACCGCACGGGTGTCAGCAAGGCCGCGCTACCCGGCGGACAACGAGTGTACCGGGTCCGCATCGGACCGGTCGAGCCGGGCCCGGAACTCGACGATCTGGCCGATGCACTCGAGGACCACGGTTACGGCCGGATGGCAACGCCTCCCGAGCCGCAGGCGCAACCGCGACCGCCGGCGCAAGAGGACACCTCACCGATCGTAGTCCGCCAAGCGGGCCAGCGGTTCGTGCAGACCGCCGCCTATGCCAGCGCCGAGGCCGCCGAAGAAGCCGCCGACCGCGTCCGTGTGCTCGTGGACCAGCCCGTGCAACTCGACGAAGCACGTCCCGGCGGCGACCGCACGATGTACCGGGTACGCATCGGCCCGGTGCGGTCCTACGAGGAACTCGTGACCGTCGCCGATGCCCTCGAGGTCGCTGGCTACGGGGTCATGACCGTCCTGCCCGACGGGGCAGACCCCGTAGCTGGTCCGGTCCCCGCGACCGACCTGGGATTGCGGCCTCCTCCCCTCGTCCTGCACGAAGACGGCGAGCGCTTCCTGCAGGCCGGCGCCTACGCGGTCCGGGCGACGGCCGAGGCGCTCGCGACCCAACTGCGGGACCGGCTGCTACCTCCGGTGAGCGTGACCGAAACCGTGCATGCCGACGGACGCGCGATGTATCGCGTGCGCGTCGGCCCCATCGGGGCCGAGACACCGATCAGCAGCCTCGTCGAAGCCATCGAGGCCGTGGGGCGGATCGCCGACTGAACCCCGCCTCGCCAGCGCCTGGGGCCAGCGGGCGTTTCCCCAACCGTCACACGTCGGCGTCCGCACTCGGCGCCACCTCCCGGGGCGGCGCCCAGACGAGTTCCGCGACCAGCGAAGTCGGGGTCTTGCCCCGATACGGCACGTGACGCTCGCGCGCCTCTCCCGCCACGAGACCCTCCGCGATCAGCCGCTCGACGTCCCCGCCGAGCATCACCACCCAGTCGTTGTGGAGCACGGCGCCAACGTGCGCGAGGTCCGCGCTGTACACCACCCTGTAGTTCGGGCGCCGCCATTCCATGACGCCGACCGGGCGCTCGCGGAGATCCCCTGCACCGGGGATCCGGATGTGCACGTCCAGCCAAACGCCCGCGCGCAGGAACGCCTGGCAGATCGCCGCATGGGACTGCGGGCCCACCAGCCGGCGGAGTTCGCCGTACACCGGATGTGCCTGCCGCACGCCAAGCCCCCGCAACGAGTCGAGCAACGGCCGCGCCTCGACCCCGCCCGCGTCGGCCGCCGGACCCAGCGCCTGCACCTCCTCCGAAACGGTCCTGAGCGCCCGCTTGGGGAAGCGATGCTGGCTGCCCCGGTGCCGGCGCGCCGCGTCGCGCAACTGCGGCTCCCGCTCGTACAGACGCAGCACGAAATCCGCCCGCGCGTAGTCACTCTCCAACGCCTGCCAATGACCCACGATCAGCCCTAACACTTCCACCAGTCTACGGTCGCGTATGTGACCCAGGCCGCTCCCTTCCTGTAACGCGGCCTGCGTCGCAGCGGGGCCAGGCCGCGGCGGCCCGATGTAGAACTCGAGGTCGAGCGCCTCGCAGATTTCGGCGGCGCGGTCCACGGATGGCGAGCGTCCACGCAGCACGGAGCGAATGGCGTCGCGGGTCAAGCCGGCGCCAAGGGCTGCCCGGATGGCCGACGTGCCTCGTCGCGCCAACTGCTTCTCGACGATGGCTCGGAACGATTCCATGTGGCGAATATGCCACGACTAAGACCGAATCGTACAGCGGAATTTAGGCCACTTTCCGTTGACTTGGTGGTTTATTTACCACATTGTGCGGCCATGTCCGCGGACGACCTGATACGCCTCGGCCGCGCCTATGCACGCTGTCGCGGGCTGGCGCTGTCCACCGTGGGGCGGCTCGCCGGTGGACAGGGCTCCTTCTTCCAGCGCGTGGCCGCCCGCCGCGTCACCATCCGCCGGGTCGACCGGGCCATCCAGTGGTTCTCCGACCACTGGCCGGCGGAATTGGCCTGGCCCGAGGACCTGCCCCGGCCGGAGCCACAGCCGGGCTCCCCGGCGGCCTCCGCCGCGGAAAACGACCTGACGGAGGACCCTTTACAAGCCGTCCGGGCGGCCCTGGACTTGGCACGGGCACGCGTCGAAGCAGGCGATCTGGACGGCGCTCGCAAGGCCGAGGAAGCCGCGTTCGAGGCCGGCAGCCGCCTGCGCCCCGACGGACGCATCGCATCCGTCCCCGCTCTGTGCGATGCCCTGAACCTGTCGCGCGACGTCTACTACGACGTCGTGCGGCGTTTCGCCGGGCGTCGCGGGATCGGCCGACGAACCCGGAGTGGCTCGGCCAGCGACCGCATGCTGCGCGCCCTGACCCGGGCCGGGGACACGCGCTTCGCGCTGTTCCGCACCCGTCTCCGGGACATGCGGTCGAACGACCACGACACGGACGCGGCACCCTCTCCGCGGGTTCGCACCATCGAAGGCGCCGGCCCAAGCGACGCGCCGGATTCGCCTTCGAGAACGGCCGACAATCTGGCCGACGGGCGTTGAACCGCTCCGCCGTTCTCGTCAGTCCTCTTCCGCGTTGCCCCTCCTGGGGCGCACGATGCCGTGCTCCGACGCCTGGACCGTCTCGACGAACAGCCGCACCGCCT
>JAPPHP010000159.1 GCA_028821035.1 Gammaproteobacteria bacterium
GCGAGCGATGCGGCCCGGCGCCTGCACGACTACGAACAGGTCCTGATGCACCTGCACCCGCCGACCACGAGCGGCGGCGGCTACGACCCGGAGGTGTTCAGCCGCGTCATGGCCCACTACATGGTGCATGACTGCTTCCTCGAGCCGAACCAGTTGATCGACAATGCCTCGCGGCTGGCGGACATCCCGGTGGTCATCCGGCAAGGGCGTTTCGACATGTGCACGCCGCCAAGTACCGCGTTCGCCTTCCAGGCCGCGGTACCCCACGCGGACCTGCGCATCGTAGAAAACGCGAGCCACATGCCGACGGAACACAACCTGCTGCGGGAAATCGTGCGAGCCGGCGACGAGCTGCACGATCTGCTGACCCGGTGAGGGCGCCGGCCTGGACTCACAGGCTGCGGGAGCGGATCGTCGACCTCTCCGTGCAGGCGATCCTGATCGTGTTCGCCGTGCTGCTCGCCCTCGGCGCGGAAGAGTGGTGGGACGAGCGGGAACTCCTGGCGACCGCGGCCGAGGTGCGGCTCGCGGTGGAAACCGAGATCGAGGGGAACCTGGCCGAGCTCGAAGCCGCCGAGGCCGGACTCACCGCCGGGAGGGCGACCGTCGACCAGTTGGTGGGGATATTGCGCCAACGGCAGCGCGACGGCGTCGGGCTCGAGGCGCTCGACGAGTCGCTGGACGAGCTGGACCTTCCCTTTCCGAGAGTCTCCACCGCGGCCTGGCGCGTGGCGCAGACCAGCCGGGCCGCGCCCTATCTAGAGTACGGCTGGCTGATCGAACGTGCCACGCTGTACGACTCCTTCGAACGGTACGCGATGGTCTGGGACTGGATCGTGGAGGACGCGGCCAACGTCACCGGCATCGCCGAGGACGACCCGGGCGTCGCCCTGGAGAAGGTGCGAACGCTCCGGGGCCACCTCTCCGTGCTCGCCGGGATTCACATCGGGTTGCAGCAGCGGATCGCCGAGCACCTCGGGCAGGGCGCCGCCGCGCCGACATTGGCCGAGATTGCGGCAGACGACAGCCGCGTGCGCCGACTGACGTTGCGGGATGGCCGCATGCTCGTCTACGCGGAGTACGGGGACCCCGCCGGCGTGCCCCTCGTCGAACTGCACGGCGGCGGCGCCAACCACCTCTCGGGGGTGGTCTACCATCGGGACGCCTTGGCCGAAGGCGTGCGCGTGATCTCGGTGTCCCGTCCGGGCGTCGGCGGCTCCATGCCCCACGACGGGTTTGCCGTTGCCAGCTACCACGACGATTTCGTACAGCTCCTCGATGTGCTGGAGCTGCCGCGGGTCGCGGTCATGGGCAACTCCAACGGTGGGATGTTCGCCCTCGCGCTGGCGCACGCGCTGCCGGAACGGATCGCCGGCGCCATTCCCCTCAACCCGGCGACGCCGGTGTTCGACGACGAAGCGGCCTGGAACGTGACCCCCATCTACCACGCGCTCGCCGAGTCGGGACCCGCGGCGTGGGTGGAGGGGACACGGGAGCTTGGCGCGTCGCTCGCCACCGGCAGCGACGAGGAAATCGCGGCATACCGGGCTTCCGACCCCTATCGGCAGTTTCCGGAAGACACCGAGACGGAGTTCGTGCGGGCCTACTTCGCGGCGGCCGAGTTCGAATCCGACGCGCTCCTCCGGGAAGTGGGATTCGTGCTCGACCGTGCCGGATGGGGCTTCGACATCTTCGACATCGCGCCCCGGGTCGAATTCTTCACGGGCGTGACCGAGGTCGGGACGCCCTACAACAAGGTGTGGGCGGAGAAGCTGCCGAACGCCGGGCTGCATGTCACCACCGGCGGCCACATGGGCCAGACGGCGCCGGGAACGCGGAAGCTGCTCATGGCCTGTGTCCTCGCCCTGCACCGCGGCGAGGCCTGTGCGCCGGGGGAGGCCGTGCACCAGGACTGAGAGGGGGAAGGACTTGTGAACGACGGGCAACTGATTCTGGGACTGGTGGGCGACATCCTGGTTGACCGCGACGACCCGCCGGAAGTGTTCAGCAAGGTGCAATCGGTGCTCGATTCCACCGACGTGCTGTTCGCGAACCTCGAGGGACCTTACACCGACGATCCGCACATGCCGCCGAGCGCGCCGGTACAGGTACTTCCCGCGGCGCGGAACCTGGATGTCTATGCGCAGTGCGGGTTCGACGTCGTGACGATGGCCAACAACCACATCGTCGACGCCGGTCACGCGGCCATGCTCGACACGCGGGCGCGCCTCAACGCGCAGGGCGTGGCGACCTGCGGGGCGGGCCGCGACCTGGCGGAAGCCCGGGCTCCGGCGATCGTCGAGGCGGGCGGGCTGAAGATCGCCTTCCTCGGCTATGCGTCGATCTTCCCGTCGGGGTACGAAGCCCGCTCCACCGTGCCGGGCATCGCACCTATGCGGGCCCACAACGTCTACATGGACGCCTACGACAACTACCACGCGCCCGGCTGCGAGCCCCGCGTGAAGACCGTGCCCTTCGATCAAGACGTCGCGAATCTGCGCGACGACATCGCGCGTGCCCGGGAGCGGGCGGACTTGGTCGTCGCCACGTTCCATTGGGGCGACTTCATGAAGCCCTTCCACCTCACCGACCACGAAGTCCGCACCGCCCGCTTCTGCATCGATGAGGGCGCGGACATGGTCGTCGGGCATCACCACCACGTGCTGCGCGGGATGGAGTGGTATGCGGGCAAGCCGATCCTCTACGGGCTGGGGCATTTCGTGTTCGACCTGCGCGCGGAGTTGCCCTCGGACCTGCTCGAGATGTTGGGTGGCGCCGGGGAGGACCCGGACTTCTACGGGGTCGCCCCCCGGGAAGGATGGCCGCTGCTGCCGCTGCACGCCGAGTCGCGCATGACGCTCCTGGCCTGGGCAGGCGTGGAGGCGGGGAGAATCACCGCCATCGGCTTCGTGCCGTGCATGCTGCGCCCGGACGGCCTGGTGCATCCGGTGAGTCCGGGTTCACCGGAAGGGAAGGAGGTGGTCGCGTACGTGCAGAAGGGGTGCGACACCCAACAGCTGAACGCCCGCGTCGCGCCGGCGGAGCTCGAACTGGGGGGATGCCCGACCATGCAAGTCGTGCCGGGGGATTCCTGACGCGGCATGTTCAAGGGAGCAACTGATGAAGAAGATGTTGATTGCAGCGCTTTTCCTCACGTCTCTCGGGTCGGCGGGAGGGGTCTTCGCCCAGGATACGGCGGAACAGCCGGCCCCGGTCTGGAGAATGGTCTACTACCGGATCAAGCCGGGCCAGGCGCAGGCGTTCTGGAACGACTTTCGCGTGAACGGCGCGGCCATATTCCGCATGGCGAAAGAGGAGGGGATCCTCGCCGACTTCATGCTGTTCAGCAATCCGTACAAGGCCGCTCCGGACGAGTGGGATGCGCTGTTGATGCTGAAATACGACAACTGGGCAGGGCTGGACGACATCGAGGCGCGGGCGGGCGAGTTCTACCTGGAGCACTACGGGGCGGAAAAGCTGCAGACGCTCGAAGCGGAACGGGAAGCGATGCGCGAGGTGCTGTCCAACCGGGCGGTGCGCGGCGTGCCGCTGCCCTAAAGGGAAGCGAAAAGGAAGCGAAGATGAGTAACGCCCTCTACGTGCTGCTCAGCCAGGAGCAGGACTTCGAACGACGCCTGCGACGGTTCTATGAGTTGACGCGGCAACGGTACCTGGCGGCGTCGAGCCGGTCGGAGCGCATCGTCACGCCCGCCGGAACGGGGCACAACTTCCCCTACGAGAGAAGCTGTCCGACACGCGAAGCGTGCCCTGGAACTCGAAGCCGAGCACTTCGGCGGCGCCCGCACACCGAGCCGGAGAGCCCATGGACTCGGTCCCGATACTTACATCAGGGCGCGGGGATTCGGCTACGTTGATGAGCAACTCGAGAACGAAGGTCTGGTGACGCTGAACCTGCGTGCGGGGGCCAGGAGGGACAACTGGAGCGTCTACCTCTTTGTCGAGAATCTGACGGAGGAAGAGAAGCAGATCTCGAAGCCGTTTGCGACCCTGCTTGAATACTACATCCAGCAACCGCGGACGATGGGAATCACCGTACGCGCAGGGTTTTGAAGGAGAGCCCTCGGCGTGCCGGCCCAGAGGGGCGGCTGAACGACGCAGCCGATTCGAGGCCGGAGAGACCGCGTGGCGCTCGATGAACGAGCGGGGAGTCACTTCCGACTTCTCTCATGTGGTGGTCAGGGCACGGTGCGCTTCCGTTCTGTTGGGCTCTTTCGCTGATTCGGCTCCGCGCCGCGGCACACCGGTCCGGCAGGCCGGGGTTGAGGGAAATCGGGCGTGCTGCGTCCTACCCTTGTCGGGGGGGAATCCTCAACGCACGTATGACGGAGAGATCATGCACCTGAACAGATTCAGCCCGCAGGGCCTTACGCTCGCGGCACTGCTCGCCTTCACGCCCTTCGCCGTGACTTCGGCCGAGGAAGACGACGACGCGCCCGTCATCGAAGAAATCGTGGTGACTGCGCAGAAGCGGGACCAGGCGCTCATGGACGTGCCCATGTCGGTTTCGGCGCTCTCGGCCGAGGACGTCGCAACGATGGGCGCCGTCAACCTTGCGGACATCCAGTTCAAGATTCCGAGCCTGTTTGTCAGTTCCTACGCCGGCATCGTCGAAACCATCCGGATTCGGGGCATCTCCCCTCCCGGCAGCCTGCTGCCCACCGTCGGTCGTCTCGTCGACGAGATGACGATCAACGCCGAGACCACGGGCTACGGACTCTCCTTCCCGCTCGTGGATATCGAACGCGTCGAGGTGCTCAAGGGACCGCAGGGCACCCTCTATGGCGAAGGGTCCATCAGCGGCACGGTCAAGTACCTGACGCGCAACCCGACCCCGGGAGAGATTGACGGTATCTTCGAACTCAGCGGCCGTTCAGTCGATGATGGCAGCGATGGCTATCGAGGCTGGGTCGCCGGGAACGTGCCGTTTGATTCCGACGTATTCGGAGTGCGGCTCGCGGCATACTTTGAAGAATCCCCAGGCTGGGTCGACAGCACTTTGTTTGGCGATGACGCCAATACGCTGGATCGCTGGTTGATTCGGGCCAAGGCGGTGTTCACGCCGAGTGATCGATTCACCGCCAGCCTCATGTATGAGACACAAGAAAACGAGGTCCCGATTCTTGGATACAGCGATCCTAATTTCAACACGACCGCCTACTATCCCGTTCCCAGCGAAACGTTCTATGACATGGCGAATCTGGTGCTCAAGTGGGAGCTGGACAACTTCTCGATCACGAGTTCAACCGGCTACCAGGACCGCACTGTAGTAACTTCATTCGATATCTCCGCCTACAAGGCATTTGTGGAACTGTTCTTCCCGGGTTACACGGACTGGGCACCCTTGTTCGGCAACGCCATCGCCGTGCCGAACTACATCACCAACATCGGGTACTTTCTTGACACTGTGGTCGAGACGCTTACCCAGGAAGTCAGGGTGAATGCGGAGATCTCCGACAACACGCTACTGACGGTGGGCGTGTACTACAAGGATTCAGAACATTTCGCCCCGCTGATTTCTGACTACTACCCAGATCCAGCCGTGCTGCCCGTTCAGGCGCTGGAGGGCTACCTGTTGATCGAAACGGAGGCGCTGGCCTATTTCGCCGAGGCAGTGGTTTCGTTCACCGACCGCCTGGAGGGTACGCTAGGTGTTCGCCATTACACGGATGAGCGTGGATCGGAGAACATCGTGTCCCTGTTTGGAGGTCCACTTTCGGTCGTCGATGGCCTTGACAACGACTCAACCGTGGCGCGGGCTGTACTCAAGTATGAATTCAATGATGATCTCATGACCTATGCGAGCTTCGGCCAGGGCTTCAGGTCTGGAGGTGTGCAGTTCTTCGACTCCGAGGCCTCGCTCGGTCTGCCGAATACGTTTGATCCAGAAGATCTCTCCACCTGGGAAGTGGGGGCCAAGGGAGTGCTGGGTGACGGCGCCTTCAGGTACGAAGTTGCGGCCTTTTTCATGGATTACGAGAACATTCAAATCTACTTCTCGAATCCACTTGGTCTACAGGCTTTCGCCAACGGTGGCGCCGCCGAGGTGCGCGGACTTGAGTTTCAGGGCTCACTTCGCTTTAGCGAGAGCTTTTTCCTTGAGGCGAGCTACGGGCTAAACGATGGGGAATATACGGAGGATACTTTGACGCACAGGTCCGGTGAACCCATGGACTCGGTGCCGGAGTTCACGTACTCCATTTCGGCGGACTACACCTTCGGACTCCCCGCGGGATTCACGGGTCATGTGCGCGCCGATTACCTGGCGTCAGACGACACCGAAGTCAATATACGCGGGTTCGGCTATCAGGAGGAGAGTCAGACGAACGATGGTCTGGTGACGCTGAACTTGCGTGTCGGGGCGATGAGGGACAACTGGAGCGTCCATTTCTTTGTCGAGAATCTGACGGAAGAAGAAAACATACTTGGCAGGCCCATCGGAGCCTTGGCGGACTACTACCTGCAACAGCCACGCACCATGGGCATCAGCATCCGGGGAGGCTTTTAGAAGGAGAGCGCGTTCGGAGTAGCCGGCCGGGACGAGCCTCTCCTCGGCCGGCTCATCCCTGTTCGCGGTTCCGATTGGCCCGTCGAATCCCTGCGACCGCGATTCCGGATGGCTTTGCCGTCGGGGAGCGTTCCCCGGCGGCGTCGCGCGCCCCTGGACCCCGTCGTCGGCATGATCCGCGGCTCCTGGCGCGCTGAACTGGCGCCCGAACTTGCCGAACCCGGATCCTGCCGAGCGCGATCCACCCGGAGCAACGTGTGCGGCTCGCCCGCACACGCTCAAGCCCCTGTTGATCGAGACTGCGATCGATCGCGATCTGCGCATTGCGAAGGCCGAGTCCGCCGACCTCCGTTCCGCTGTAGTGGCGGGCGTCGGGAGCGCGGTGTAAGGCCACATTAGGCCGGTTGAGAGGCGTGCTCAGCAAAAGGCAAGATACGACCCATAAACCTCGTAGAGAGCCTCTAAGGGTCAAATCTGGCCTGTACAGGCATGTCCGAAGGCATGACGTTCCGCTCACTGCGCGCGGGCCGGTGTCGAGGCTTGGCCCGTCAGGACGACATCGCGGCCCTGGAGGACATCGTCAGCGTGGGGACCTCCGCTGGGGGAGCCAGGGCGAACGCCGTGCCGGTCTGGAACCCAGCGACCGGGGAACTCCGGTCCGGCAAGACCAAAGCAGGGGACGGCTTCGAGGAATTCAATCGGTCATGGCGCGGAGTGGCGCCCGGGTCAACCCCCTTCGACGAGTGCCTTGAGCGCGTTCAATTCGTCCTGGAACCGCTTTTGGTTTTGCTCGACGTAGGCCTCCCGGTCGATCGCCGGCCCGCCGGGCGGAGCTTCCTGCTGACTGTAGACGTGATAGGCCACGCGCGTGCCGCCGTCCGTCGCCGTCAGTTCCCACGTCGCGAAACCGATTAGGGAGCCGTCGAGGGCGTTCAGCCGGATCGTGCGCCGGCCCGGGGGGTCGAACTCGACGTTCGTGACCTCGAACAAGGGCGTGTCGGGAGCGTC
>JAPPHP010000138.1:0-5361 GCA_028821035.1 Gammaproteobacteria bacterium
CAGCGGCCCGCCTGGGAGTGGACCTCGGCGACCGCCTGACCTTCGATGTCGGCGTCGGGGCGCAGTTCACGCAGCCGAAGAGTCCCCGCTTTCGTGAAATCGATGACGCGGCGACCAGCCGTGCCGCCTGGCTCGACAACATCTCCGCGGCCAACCGACACAACGACCCGGGTCGTTTCACGACTTTCATCGGGTATGAGTACACGTCGGGCCCGCGCTTCCGGAATCTGCATCGAAACGTCCTGTTCAGGGGAGATGAAGCCCCCGAAACGCCGTTCTCCCAGTTCGACTCTCACAATCCGGAAGATCTCTGGGCATGGATGGACGCACTGCGTGAGCAGGGCATGGAGAGCCTGGCGATACCGCACAACTCGAATCAATCCAACGGTCAGATGTTCAGCCTGGTGGACTACGCGGGCAATCCCCTGGACGCGGACTATGCGTCGATACGGATTCGCAACGAGCCCCTGGTCGAGATCAGCCAGACCAAGGGCACGTCCGAGACGCACCCGGTGTTGTCGCCAGGCGACGAGTGGGCGGGTTTCGAAACCCTGTCGTACAGGGTTGGTTCGAGAAACGCCTTGCTGCTCAAGGGCAGTTATGTCCGCGAAGCGCAACTCAACAGCCTGAAAATGGCGGAACGGCATGGCTTCGATCCGTTCAAGCTCGGCGTAATCGGTTCCAGTGACACCCACAACGGCAGCACCGGGGGCGAAGAGCGTGACTACTGGGGTCCGGCGGGCATGATCCACGCCGATGGCGTGGCCCGCGGGTCCGTGCCGGACGCCACGGGGCGCTACCGCGGAGACCCCGCTTTCGTGACCTTCAGTGCCTCGGGTCTGGCGGGCGTCTGGGCGGAGCGCAACACGCGGGCCTCCCTCTACGACGCCATGCGCCGCAAGGAGACCTTCGGCACCAGCGGAACCCGGATCAAGGTCCGGTTCTTCGCGGGTTACGACCTGCCCGCCATCGACAGCGGGAAGCTGGTCACCGAGGCTTACGCGGGCGGTGTGCCCATGGGCGGCGACCTCGCTGCCCGGGTCGACGAAACGCCCGCGTTCATCGCATGGGCCCTTCGCGATCCGTCGAGTGCGCCCTTGCAACGTGTGCAGATCGTCAAGGGTTGGATCGCCGACGGCGAGATCCGGGAAGCGGTCTTCGACGTGGCGTGCTCCGACGACGGGGTGGTCGACCCGGCGACCCACCGTTGCCCGGACAACGGCGCCCAGGTCAACGTGGCGGATTGCAGCGTCGTGGACGAGACCGGCGCATCGGAACTCAAGGCTCGTTGGCGCGACCCCGGGTTCGATGCGGATCAGCGCGCCTTCTACTATGTACGGGTGCTCGAGAACCCGATCTGCCGATGGTCCACCTGGGATGCGATTCGGGCCGGGGTCCCTCCCAGGGAAGGTGTCCCGACCACCATCCAGGAACGGGCATGGTCCTCACCCATCTGGTATGTGCCTCAATCATGAGAGTCCTTCGAACACCCGACGAACGCTTCGAGGATCTCTCCGGATTCCCCTTCGAGCCCCACTATCTCGAGATCGACGACGGCGTGGGCGGCCGCCTCCGCATGCACTACGTCGACGAAGGCCCGCGCGATGGGCCGCTGGTCCTCTGCCTCCACGGTCAACCGGTCTGGAGCTACTCGTTCCGGAAGATGATCCCGCCGCTCGTGGAAGTGGGGCATCGCGTGATCGCCCCGGATCTCGTCGGCTTCGGACGATCGGACAAGCCCGCGGAACGGTCCGACTACACCTACGCGCGACACGTGCACTGGATGCAGGAGTTCATCCTCGGGCTCGACCTCGCCGGGATCACGTTCGTGATCCATGACTGGGGCGGACTGATCGGTCTGCGCGTCCTGGTCCGGAACCTCACGCGCTTCGATCGCGTCGTGGCATGCAACATGGGACTCCACGACCTGCGGGACGTCCCGTTGGAACAGGGCCCGGCGCTGCGGAAGCTGCTCGAGGAGACACCCGTGCTTCCCGCCGAAGAGATGATTCGCACGGCGGAAGAGACGGTGCGCAGGATGATGGCAGACCCCCACGCCGAAGGGAGGACCGCCCGGTCCATACACTTCCGCGGCTTCATGTACTGGCGCCGGCATTGCGACGCCTTCGCCGGCTTCCGTCCGGAAGAGATACTTCGCCTCTGGCTCACGAACCCGACCGACGAGGACATTCGGGGATACGCGGCACCGTTTCCGTCAGAGGAGTACCTCCAGGGCGCGAGACAGTTCCCGAGCCTGGTGCCGATCTTCCCCGACGACCCGGCGGTTCCCGACAATCGCCGCGCCTGGGAGATCCTGCAGCAGTTCGAGAAGCCGTTTCTCACCGCGTTCAACAACCCGGACTCGGTCGAAGCGCCCCGATTCCAGCAGGAGATTCCTGGCGCGAGGGGCCGGGAACACGTCGTCTTCGAGAACGCCGGGCACTACCCCCAGGACGATGTCGGCGAGGAGTTCGCGCGCGTCGTCATCGAGTTCGCCAGGGCCACGTAAGCGCCCCGGCTCCCCCGAGCCGTCCTTCAGCCGGGATCCTTCCTCCGTTCGGACATCCTCCGAAAGTGCGCGGCGGCGTTGGGCTCGAGCGTCGCGGCTCTGCTGTCTCGGAGGGCGTGCGCAGGCGGTCCCGACACCGGCACGGCAAGCTCGAAGCGCCGACTCGCCGGGGGATCGCACACCTCGTCGTCACAGCATTGCCAGCGGACTTCGCCGGAGATCGTGATGTCGGGAGCGGCGCTGCGGGAGAAGCTGTTGACGGCCAGCGGCAACCGCAGTTCGAACACGCCGTGGTGCACCTGGAACGACTCTCCGGTGCCCGCAAGTGCGTGGGGTTCGCTCGCCGGCCGAACGATCGGGCGCTGGACGAGGCGATCGTTTTCGTCGAGCGTCACGTCGACGGCCAGGGAGCCCTGCGGCGCCGGCGCCGCGTAGACGTGGCGACCCTCCGGGACGTCGAAGCGCACGACCAGGTCCCGCTGCACCGTGAACGCGAGATGGTCGCCGTCGAGCGAGACGCGCACCTGTACCCCTAGCGGCGCGGGCTGGTCGGCCAATGGTTCGACCACAGGCTCGCCCAGGGCCGCCCACAGCAACCGCTCGGGGCCCGCACGCACGGCCAGGTTGTTGTCGAAAAACTTCCGAGTGATCGTCCCCTCCGCGCTGACCACGACGGCTCCGGGATACGGGATGCCGTACCAGGGATGATCGTTCGGGTCTATGAGCGTGTTCAGGATGCCGAACGACCGGATGGCGTCCGAGTCCGGATCGGAAAGCAGCGTGTAGGTGATGCCGTGGGCGTCGCGGAAATCCCTGAGCGCATCCGCTTCGTCATAGCTCAGGGCGTACACGCGGATGTTGGCCGCATCGAAGTCCCGCATGCTCTTCTGCAGCTCCACGAGCTGCGCGCGGCATGGGGGTCACCAGACCGCCGAGCGAAAGAAGATGAACACTGCCGGCCGTCCGGCGCGGTGGGCGTGCAGATCGAACGCTGGGCCGTCCGCCGTGAGGCATCGCAAGTCCGGCATGGCGGCGCCGACTTCGGGCCCGGTCGGGAAGTCGCCCCGGGGATCGCTCCTCGGTCCCGTGCCCGGCTGCCGCGGGCCCACGAAACCGTCGTGATCGCGCCAGCCCTTGTCCGTCCGCGTGCCCCGTGTCTCCAGCTCTAGCCGCATGCTTCCCTCTCCGGTGTCAAGGCGCCCGCAACGCGGGCAGCACTTCTCTTGCCGCCAATGCGATGGCCTCGAGGCCCGTCTCGTCGCGAAGCGTGAAGTTCGTCGCGAGAAAGAGCTTGTCGAGTCCGAGCCCGGCCAGTGCCCGGAGCTTCTCGATGCAGCGGTGGGGCGGCCCGACCACGGCGAAGTGGTCGATGAACTCGGGCGACAGCATCCGGGCCTGGCGCGAGTCGCCCCGGGTGTGCTTGCGCATGTCGTACACGCCGTGCATCGCCTTGAGCGTACTCTCGGTCTGGCTGGAGGCCGGCCCCTGGACGTTGCCGTGCATGATCGAAAACCGGGCGAACGTCGCCAGGCCGCCCCTGGCGAGATCCCGCGCGACCTCGATCTCCGGGTGACACACGCAGTTCACGTAGGCGCCGAAGGCGACGCCATCGGGGTCCAGTCCAGCAGCCTCCCGCGCCGCCCTCGCGATGCCGATGCCCCAGGCGATGCGTTCCGCGTCGGCGCCGAGCGCGAACATCAGCCGGTCCGCATGGAGGGCGGCCACCCTGAACATCCGGGGCCCGCTCACCGCAACCTCGACAGGGACCTTGCGGGCGCCCGCCAGCCATTGGATCCTGCTCTCAGGCGCCGCATCCGCCAGGTGCAGCGCGTCCACGGGCCGTGTCGCCGGCACGTCGAGTTCGTCGAACGGCACGGCCTCGCCCCGCAGGTAGGTCTGCAGGTGTCGCAGGTAGGTCTCGAACTGCGCAACGCGCGCCGGCGCCCGGCCCAGGTCCGCGACCGCCGAGTCGCCCCGGCCTATGCCGAGGACGGCGCGCCCTTCCGCGATCCGGTCGACGCTGCCAATCGCCGCGGCGGTAGCCGCCGCCATCCGCGTGATCGAGTTGGTGACCGCGGTTGCCAGGCCAATGCGTTCGGTGACGGTCGCCGCCATGGCCAACGCCACATAGGCGTCCCCCGCCCGATTCTGGGAGTCCGGGACCCCAAGCCCGTCCCACCCCTGCGCCTCCGCAAGCTGCGCCTCCGCGGCGATGGCGTGCGGCACCGGCGCCGCGTGGGTCCAGATCTCAACCATCTCCTGTCCTCCCGATCAGTCAGGGAGACCCAACACCCGCTTGGCGATCACGTTGCGCTGCACCTCCGACGAGCCGCCCGCGATCAGGAATCCCTTGCTGAGCAGCCACTTCCGCGTCGATGCCAACTCCTCGGCATCGAACCCATCTCCGGTCCAGCCGAGGCCTTGCGCGCCCATCATGGACACGATGGCCTCGAGCTTGCGGCTCTCGAGTTCGGACGACAGCATCTTGAAGGCGGATGTGACGAACGTGCCGGTACCGCCGCCTTTTCTCTCCTGAACGGCACGTCGCCTGGTCAGCGCGAACGCCGCGCGATCCATTTCGAGGCGCACGACCGTGTCGCGTGCGGCAGCGTCATCGGGCGCATATCGCTTCAATACGTCGGGCAAGGCCCCGCCCTTCGGGAGAAACTCGCCCTGCGACACCGAGTCCCTTTCGAACTGCAGCAACCGCTTGGCGACGCTCCAGCCATCGTTCTCCCGTCCCACCAGATCGGCCTTCGGCACCAGGACGTCGGTGAAGAACACTTCGCAGAACTCGGAGCCGCCGTTGATCATGTCGAAGTTCCTGACCGTCACGCCGGGCGTATCCAGCG
>JAPPHP010000138.1:5461-7527 GCA_028821035.1 Gammaproteobacteria bacterium
GAGCCGCCGTTGATCATGTCGAAGTTCCTGACCGTCACGCCGGGCGTATCCAGCGAAAAGAGCAGGAAGCTGATGCCTCGTTGTTTCAGCGCTTCCGGGTCGGTCCTCACGAGGCAGAACATCCAATCCGCGCGGTGGGCGCCCGACGTCCAGATCTTCGACCCGTTCACGCGGTAGCAGTCGCCGTCGTCCTCCGCGCGGGTGCGCAGCGACGCGAGATCGGATCCGGCGCCCGGTTCGGAATAGCCCTGGCACCAGGCCAACTCACCGCGCGAGATGGGCGGCAGGTGCCGTGCCTTCTGATCTTCGGTGCCGAGTTCGAGCAGCGTGGAAGCCAGCATGGTCGGACCGGCACCGGAGAGCGGCGGGGGCGCGCCCACCTCCCGCATCGCGCGTCGCAGCTCTTCTGCGTTGCCCCGGTCCAGTCCGGCGCCGCCGTACTGTCGCGGCCACGACGGCACCGTGAAACCGCGCTCGACGCAAGCGCTGAACCAACGCTCGAAGGCTTCGCTCGGCATGGCGGCCTTGCTGCCACCGCCAAAGCTCAGCTCGCGTCCGCGTATCTCGTCAGGGCAGGCCTGTTCGACCCAGCCGAGATAGTCTTCGGCCATCGGCAGTCACGATGCGTCCTTCGAGGGTCGGCATTGTATCTTCGAGGCATCGGTCAAGAACGAGGGCCGGGGCAGGGTCTGTCTGCGACCCTCCGGCCGAGTACCAGGCGTGGCGACAGGGGTGGCGTTGACCCCGAGTCAGGGCTCCATGGGCAAGACCGGTTCCGCGAAGAAGACCCCCTCGAAAGTCCGCCACGCCACCTGGTGGTAGTCGTACACCGCGTGGGTGCCGAGCCGGTTCACGCGGATCGTGTCGAGCCCGTCGAAGAACCCGGAGGGGAACGCGAACCCGGCGGCGATCATGCGCCCGTCCAGCCATCCGTCCGGCGTCGCCGCAACGCCCGCTTCCGCGATGCGTACCGACGCGGGCTTGCCGGTCACGGTTCCGATCGTCCAGCCCCATTCCCCGAAACTCGGCACGTTGGCGTGGTACTGCTCGGTCTGGAAGCCGGCGGCGGCCACCGTTCTGCCGATGGACAGGAACGCCTCGCGGGCGTGGAACGGTGACGTGGACTGGGTGACGAAGGCGCCGTCCGCGGAGAGGACCTGCCGCGCGCGGCCGAAGAAGTAGTCGCTGTAGAGGCGGTTGAGGTCCGGGTGGCCGGGGTCCGGGAGGTCCGCGATGACGACGTCGAACCGCTCCCCCGCCGCCGCGAGCCGTTCCACCTCCACGAACGCGTCCGCCTCGAGGACCGTGACGCGCTCGTCGAGAAACGCGTTCGCGTTCAGCTCGGTCAGCGCGCGGCCAAGCCACGCCGGGGCCTCGGCGTCGGCGCCGCGAAACAGGCGCAGCAACCCGCCATCGATGTCGACCAGGGTCACATACCGGGGCTCCCAGCGCAGCACGTCGCGCAGCGCCAGGCCGTCACCCCCACCCAGGATCAGCACTCGCTCGCGCCGGTAGGCGGCCAGCATGGCCGGCGTGGTCAGGTAGGCGTGGTAGATACGCTCGTCGTTGGAGGCGAACTGCAGGCGGCCGTTGATATAGAGGCTCAGGATGTCCGGCCGTCCCGCCGTGACGTGCCGCTTGGTGATGACGACGTTCTGGTAGGGCGTTTGGAGGCGGTGGACGACGCGGTCCTGGAAGAGGGAATCGCCGAGCCGCTCGATCCAGAGCGGGCCGAGCACGGCGAGGGCCACCAGGAGCATCGCCAGCGCCCCGTGGCCGATCCACAGCCAGCGGGCCGGGGCGAGGCTCTTCCGGTAGATCACCAGGAAGCCGAACCCGACGGCCGTGTTGACCGCCGCCGCGCCGACGGCCGCGTACATGATCGGCAGCTTCAGACAGACCAGGACCCAGATCGCCGCACCGATCCCGGCCCCGATGTAGTCCGCGCCGTACATCGTGCCGAGGTTGTGCTCGAGGCGCTGGGCGTGGACGTGCTCCCGCACGCGTGCGATCAGCGGGATCTCCATGCCGATCAGGAAGCCGATGAGCGCGCCCATGGCGAACGG
>JAPPHP010000011.1 GCA_028821035.1 Gammaproteobacteria bacterium
CGCGGGAGGGCAGGGCGTTGCAGGGGATCGAACTGGATCGGGTGACCGCCTGGGCGTCCGATCGCATACCGGAGTTGGTGCCGCCGCTGTCGTTCTCGCTGATCGCCGGCGGGCACTCCAACCTCACCTACAGGTTCCTCGACGCGCGTGGCGAGTCCTACGTGCTGCGCCGTCCACCCCTCGGGCACGTGCTCGAGAGCGCCCACGACATGGGCCGGGAGCACCGTATCGTGGCGGCGCTGGCGGACACCGACGTGCCCGTTCCCCCGGAGCACGGGCACTGCGACGACGTGGAGGTCAACGGCGCTCCGTTCTACCTGATGGGATACGTCGACGGGCTCGTGCTGCACAACGCCGCCGCGGTGGGAGACATGCCGCGCGGGGAACGGCGGTCACTGGGGGAACACGTGGTGGAGGTCCTGGCGGCCCTGCACGCCATCGATCCCGACGCCGTGGGCCTCGGCGACCTCGGCCGCCGGGAGGCCTACCTGGCGCGTCAGCTCCGCCGCTGGTCGAAGCAGTGGGCGGCAACCCAGACCCACGACGTGCCCGAGATGGAGGAGAGCGAGCGTCTGCTGCGCGAGAACATGCCCGAGCAGGTGGGGGCGTCGATCGCGCACGGCGACTATCGGCTGGGGAACATGATCATCGGCGACGGGCGCATCCGGGCGGTGCTCGACTGGGAACTCTGCACGCTCGGCGATCCGCTCGCGGATCTCGGCTACCTGCTCAACAACTGGATGCAGCCGGACGAGCCCGAGGCGCCCGCCGCGGCCACCGGAGCCGGGGGATTCGGGTCCCGGGAGTCGGTGTGCCTGGCCTACGAAGAAGCGACGGAGCGCGACCTGTCCCGCATCGACTATTACCGCGCGTTCTCCCACTGGCGTCTGGCCGCCATCGCGCAAGGCGTCTACAAGCGCTACCTCGTCGGCGCCATGGGGGAGAGCAGGGGCGTCGACCTCGAGCAGCAGAAACAGGGAGTCACCGCCCGGGCCCGCACGGCCCTCGCGTTTCTCAGGTGACCGGGCCTCCTCTGCAGGGGGCGTGCCGGGAGGGTGGGCCGGGCAGGGTGAGCCCCACGGACTAATCCTGCCCGGTCGTGCCCGTTAACGCTCGGCAGGGCGAATAAAGGGGCGTGTCAGCCGCTCCGAGGGAAGTAGAGCGGCTGAAGACGGCTTCGCTGGGGGAAGGACACTCGTCAGGGAGGACAGAGATCGAAGCCGCCGTGCACGCCTGAAACTCAACATGACGGTATTGTGTACAGGACAAGATGCCCTGTCAACACTTTTTTGTACAGATTTTGTTCTTTTTTCAGTCGTGCGTGTGGATGAGGGCGTGCTGCTGGACGAAGACCTGCAGCGCTTCCTCCAGCTCGGCGCGGGCGGCCTGTGCGCTTCCCGACGTGAGGGGGTGATCCGGGTTGCCCGCGGCGCAGCGTTCCGTGTGCGTCGTGAACGCGTTGAGCGCGCCGAGGAGATCGACGATGCCGCGCGTGCACTCGCAGCCGGTCCGCGGCGCCGCCATCGCGATGTGGAGCAGTTCGTCGTCCGTGAACCTGCGCGACGGCCCGCCGGCGGACAGCGGCGCCCGCGGTTGGGCGAGGCATGCCTCTTCGATCGCCGACCAGGCCACCGGCCACGGCATCAGGGTGACGCCAAACGCCGCGGCGGTCTGCAGATCCGCCTCCGTGGCGTATCGGTACGAGAACACGAGGGCCGCGTCGCGCACGGCATCGAGATATCTTTCGATACGGTCCGGATCAAGCGTGGGCAGCAGCACCGCGACGACGTCCAGTTCCGGCAGGATGTCGAGATGCGCGTCGAACGACTCGGGGCTGGCCCAGCGGCCGTGCACGTCCAGCCGTCCCCCGCCGGCGTCGCGTTCGGCGAGTACCAGGTCCGCACCCACGAGTCCGACGCGGAGCCCGGACTGGGAGGGCCTCGGGGCCACGCCGAGGCGGCGGTCGATCTCCGCGGGGCCGAGACGCGCGAGTTGCCCGATGGTCTGGCCCCGGTCGAGGAGGGCCTTGATCTTCTTCAGCCGGTCGAGCTGCTCGCCGTCGTAGAAGCGCGTCCGTCCGGCCCGCTCGGTGGGGTGCATGCCGTAGCGCCGCTCCCAGGCGCGCAGGCGTTCGACCGAGATCCCGGTCAGCTTCGAGACCGTGCCGATTTTGTACAGTTGGTCGTCCATGCTTTACCTGGACGTAGCCGGACAACGGATTGTACAGGTTTGACGATTCTTGTACAGGTTCAGACAGGCTCGGGGCTTGGCCTCGTTGCGCGCAGGCGCCGTCGCATGCTGGCGGGGCGGACGATGGGGGCGGGGATAGCGCCTCCCGTTCGTCCGCCGACAGGCGGAACATGGGGTAGGCGAGGACGCGCATGAGTCCCCAGTTCCCGGAGCTTGCGGCGCACGGCGTCCCCCTCGTTGAGACGGACCGGAGAAAGGACGATGTGGCCGGAGCGCTCGGAAACCTCGAAGTAGGAGACGCCCGGGAACGCGGACACGATGTCCTTCGGCAGGGTCAACTGGTTCTTGGACGTCAGCTTCGCGAGCATCGGTTTCCCTCAAAGTTGCGCGCGTCCGGCTGCTCCGGCACGACGTCGCAGGTCTCCATGTACCAGGCGAGCATGCGGTCCTTTAGCGCCAGCGCCGCGTCCCGGTACGCGGGATCGTCGATGACGTTCCTGGTCTCCCCGGGATCCTCCAGCAGGTCGTAGAGTTCGTCGCTCTCGTAGGCGCGGCGCACGTATTTCAGCCGGTCCGTGCGGCACATCGCGGCCTTCGTGTGCGGTAGCCGCGGGCGCTCCTGGAGCTGCAGGTGGAGGCGGGGCGAGTAGAGCGTGCCGGCCGGCGTGCGCTTGCGCGACGGCGCGTCCGGGCCGTCGGCGGCGCCGACGCTCTCCCGCTCGCTCGCCTGCGCTTCGCCCCGCAGGCGGCCGCCCTCGCAGAACACGGCATCCCGGTGCTCCGCCCCCGGATCCCCCAGCAGGGTGGCGAGGCTCCTGCCGAAGTGCCAGTAGCCGCAGTCGATTCCGGCGAAGTCGTAGACGGTGGCCGGGAAGTCCACCAGCTCGACCAGTTGGTCGCGGACGCCCGCAACGCACGGGACCCCGGCGGGCGGCTTGACCAGGAACGGTACGCGGCACAGCGCGTCCTGGAACGTGTTCTGCGTCTTCTCGACGAGCCCGTAGTCGCCCGTGAAGTCCCCGTGGTCGGAGAAGACGAACACGGCGGTGTCGTCATAGCGGCCGGTGTCGCGCAGGGCCTCGATCACCAGGCCGAACTGGTGGTCGACGCGGGCGCACATGCCGTAGTAGGTGGCGCGCAGCTCCCGCCACCGGTCCTCGGTCCAGCCGGTGAGGCCCTGGGCGTCGCGGATGCCGGCCAGCAGCGCCGGCTTGTCGTCCCAGCTCTCGTACAGGTGGCGCTCCGGAACGGCTTCGCGGGACGTCAGCGAGTACCAGGGCTCCTCGACGCAGTACGGGGGATGGGGGTAGAGCAGGGGCAGGTACAGGCACAGAGGCTGTTCGCCGTCGTAGCGCTCGAGGAAGTCGAGGGCGCCCTGGACCATCGCCCAGTCGCCGTCGAACCAGCGTCCGCCGTCGGGAGCCTCGAGGCGTCCCTTGAAGAAGCTGAAGAAATTGTCGCCCCCGGGCTCCCCGCGCCAGGCGAGGTCCCCGGAGTGGCTGCTTTCGCCGCGTGTCACCCGCCAGCGCCGGTAGTCGTCGTCGGTGGCCCTGAAGTGCACGTCGCAGTGCGCCTCGAAACCGAGCTGTCCGGGCACGAGGTCGTTCTTGCCGCCCCACCACACGAAATAGCCGTGCTCGCGCAGAACCTTCAGGAGGTTGGCCTCGCCGAGGTCCGGGTTCAGCATGCGGTGCATCGTCCGATGGCCGCGCACGTGGGGATACCAGCCGGTCATGAAGGAGCACCGGCTCGGCGTGCAGACCGTGGCCTGGGAGAACGCGTGGCGGAACGAAACGGCATCCGTGGCGGCCAGGCTGTCCAGGTGCGGAGTACGGACCGCGGGATGTCCGAGATGCGCCAGCGTGTCTCCGCGCCACTGGTCCGGGTTGAAGATCACGATGTGCGGTCGGTTGGTCATCCTGCCTCCTCTCTGCATCTCGGCGCATGCTGCCGGCGTCCATCGCTTTTGCGACAATGCCGCGCTCGACTCGCCGGGGGAAGACCCATGCAGCGCAACATCGGCCTTTGGCTCACCAAGCGGGCGTTCGTGAACCCGCATCGGGAAGCGTACGTCGACGAGTTCGACGTGCGCCTGACGTTCGCGGAACTGAACGCGCGGTGCAACCGGATCGCCAACGCGTTCCGCGCCGCCGGCATCGAGAAGGGCGAACGGGTGGCCCTGCTCCTCATGAACAGCGCGGAGTTCACGGAAGCGTATTTCGCGCTCGGCAAGATCGGCGCCGTGGTCGTGCCCCTCAACTGGCGGCTGGTAGCGGACGAGCTCGCTTTCATCCTGAAGGATGCCGGCGCGAAACGGCTGATCTTCGGGGAGGAGTTCATGGACAACGTGACCGACCTCCACGCCCGGGGCGACGCCACCGACATCGAGCACTGGCTGCAGGTGGAGGGCGAGCAGGAGATCGCGTTCTTCGCGGAGAGCTACCAGGCGTTCCGTGACGCCGCGGACGACACGGAGCCTCCCGTGGGGGCGTCCGGGGACGACATGCTCTACATCATGTACACCTCGGGCACCACCGGGCTGCCCAAGGGCGTGGTCCACACCCACGACACGTCCATCTGGGGCTGCGTCACCATCGTTGCCTCCACGTACTACCAGGAAACCGACCGCTTCCTCTCGCCGCTGCCCATGTTCCACGTCGGCGCCCTGACGCCCATCACGATGAACGTGTATCGGGGCATCACCACCATCGTCATGCGCAGCTTCGATCCCGTGCGGGCCTGGGAACTGGTAGACAAGGAGAAGGTCACCATCGGGCTCGCCGTGCCGGCGATGCTGAACTTCATGCTGCAGGTGCCGAACCGCGAGCGATTCGACTACTCGCAGTGGCGGTGGTGCATTTCGGGGGCGGCGCCGGTGCCGGAGTCGCTCATCGAGGCGTACGCGGACCTCGGGCTCGAAATCCACCAGATCTACGGGCTGACGGAGAGCTGCGGGCCGGCATGCCTGATCGACGCGGAGAATGCGCTGGTCAAGATCGGCTCGACCGGCAAGGCCTTCTTTCACACGGACGTGAAGATCGTGGACGCCCAGGGCAACGAGTGTCCGCCGAACACCACCGGCGAAGTCATCCTGCGCGGGGACCACGTGATGCGGGAGTACTGGAACCGGCCCGAGGCCACGGCGGAGACGATCGTGGACGGCTGGCTGCACACGGGCGACGTGGCCCGCATGGACGAGGACGGCTTCGTCTACATCGAGGACCGGATCAAGGACATGATCATCTCCGGCGGCGAGAACGTGTACCCGGCCGAGATCGAGAAGGTCCTGCAGACGCACCCGCAGATTTCCGAGGCCGCCGTGATCGGGCAACCGAGCGAGACCTGGGGCGAGTCGCCGTTCGCCATCGTGGTGCGCAACGACGCATCCCTCACCGAGGCCGAAGTCCTCGAGTTCTGCAATGGCCGCATGGCGCGCTTCAAGCAGCCGAAGGGCGCCGCGTTCGTGGACGAGGTACCGCGCAACCCGAGCGGCAAGATCTTGAAGCGCATCCTGCGGGAGGAGTTCCCGGGCCCGGCGGCGGTATAGTTCCGCCATCCGACACGGCAGGGCAGGGAGTCGACCATGGAACTTGCCGAACTGGAACGGCGCCTCGGCCCGTTCTGCGAAGCCATGTACGAGACGGCGGGCGTGCGGGTCTTCGACGTGCACAAGATGCCCGGCCACGCAGGCTTCTCCTACGGCTTCAGCGTCGAGGCGGGGGACCGCACCGAGGGCTGGTTCATCCGCATCCCGCCGCCGAACGTGAACTGGCGGGGAACGGCGGACGTGCTGCGGCAAGTGGCGGTGCTGAACGCGCTCGATGCCACCGACGTGCCGCACTGCAGCGTCCGGTGGTCCGGTTCGGACCTCACCTGGTTCGACTGCCCGTACTTCGTGGTGCCGAAGCTCGAGGGGGACGTGCTGCGCCTCGGCAAGGACGAGTGGGGTGCCGCGCTCTCCGACGAGGCGCGGCTGGACCTCGGCCGCCAGGCGATGTCGGCCCTGGCGCGCATACACAAGGTCGATCCGGCGGAGGCGGCCTATCTCGGGGAGCCGGTCCCGTTCGCCGCGGACGTCGAGCGCTGGGACCGCTTCTACGAGCGCGCCGCCGACCCGGACGCGCTGGCGCGGGCGCCGGAGTGCCGCGCGCGCCTGCTCGACACGATCCCGGAAGACGCGCCCGTGGGCATCTTCCACGGAGACTTCCAGACGGCCAACCTGTTCTGTTCCTTCGACGCCGACCTGCTCGCGGTGATCGACTGGGAGCTGACGGGCATCGGGGCGACCTTGAACGACGTCGGCTGGATCTGCACGTTCAGCGATCCCAAGGCGTGGGCCGGCGGGAGGGCGCTCGGCCGCCCGATGTTCCTCGATCCGGACACCCTGGTGTCGCTGTACACGGAAGCCTATGGCGACCCGCTGCCGGACCTGGGCTGGTTCCGTGCGCTCGCCGCGTACAAGTTCGCCATCATCACCGGGTTCAACCTCGGGCTGCATCGGCGCGGGAAGCGGCCGGACCCGAGCTGGGAGCACACGGCGCTGTCGCAGACGCCGTTGATCGACCGGGCGCTGGAGTTGCTGGGATGAGGCGCGCCGCCGAGATGCCGGTCCAGGGATTGTCGGTCGTGGCGCTGGTGGCCGCGATGCTGTGCTCCGGATGCGTGTTCACTTACGCGGAGGTCGATGCGCAGACGGAGACGGCCGTGTCCTCCGGGGCGGAGACCGTGACCGCCGCCGCGGAATACCTTGGAAGCCTGGGCGAAGGCGCGTGCGGCGAGGAGGGCTGGTCGGCCAGCGTCGTCGCCGCGAGCGATGGCACGGTACAGACCGTCGTCGAGTGCGGGACGGGAGCCGAGGCACGGGCGCTGCGCCTGCGGCTGCGGTCCGAAGATCCCGATGGCGCGACAGCGGCCGATTGGGAGGACGGGCTGAAGGACGCCGAGGACCACCTGCGCCGGGCGCTGGAAGCAGGCGAAGCCTGCGCGGACGGGGAGGCCCGGTCCTTGCATGAGCGGACGGTCGACGACGAGGGCAGGACGGTCGAAATCAGGATCGAGTGCGATCGGCCCGCCGCGGGTTAACCGATCCAGGGTGGGTTCGCCGCCGCGCTGAACGCGCGGCCCCGGGGTGATTGCCGTCGTGGAAGAGTTGGACCGCTTCCTCGAACTCCTCTTCTTCACGGCGCTTGCCGGCGCCTGCATCCCCATCGGGGCCGGTCTCGCCCATATCGAACGGATCGGCCCGGACTGGCTGGAGGAGGAGTTCCGGCACTTCGTGATCGCCTTCGGCGGCGGCGTGCTGGTCGGCGCGGTCGCCCTCGTGCTGGTGCCGGAG
>JAPPHP010000320.1 GCA_028821035.1 Gammaproteobacteria bacterium
CGCCCAGGCCGACGTCTCCTACGAGTTCGGCGGCGACGCCCCGGGGGCGGGGACCCTCGAGACCGAACTCACCACCGTCCATCCGTACGTTCAGTGGTCTCCCCACCAGCGCGCGAGGTTGTGGGCGATTCTCGGTTTCGGAACCGGCGAGGCGCTCGCGGTGCGCGACGGGGAGGACGCCGGCCCGCCGGCGGACCTCTCGATGAGCATGGGCGTGGCCGGGTTGCGTTTCGACCTCGGGAGCCCGCTTGGCGTGGACCTCGCGGTGCGGGGCGATGCCGGCTTCGCGGAACTCGAGACTGGCGACGGTCTGTCCGCCGTCGAGGACCTCTCGGTGGGCGTCCACCAGGTGCGGTTGGGGGTCGAAGGCTCGTGGCCGCTTCAACTCGGCGGGGGCACATTCGTCCCGTTCGTCGACATCGGCGGACGTTTCGACGGCGGAGACGGCCAGACCGGGGGCGCGCTGGAGGTCGCTGGCGGCGTGCGGTTCCGCAGTCCCAACGGCGGCGTGGAGCTGAAGGGCCGCACGGTCGCGATGCACGCCGTGGAGGGCTATTCGGAGAGCGGCCTGAGCGCCGCGATCGTGGTGGGCCCGAGTACGGACGGCCGCGGCTGGAGCCTGTCGCTCGCGCCGCGGTGGGGCGGCGCCGCGGACATGACGGACATGCTCTGGCGCAGGGACTACCGGCGCGGCATCGGCGGTATGCGCCCCGGATGGGGGCTCGCGGGGCGGATCGGCTACGGGGCGGGGCTCCGGGAGCGACCAGGCCTGGTCACGTCGTTCGGCGAGTTCGATCTATCGGCCAGGGATCGTCGACGCGTCCGCCTGGGAGTGAGCTACCGCCTGCCGGGCACGTCCTGGCAGCCTCCCGTGTACCTGGAGCTGGCGGGTGAACGGGTGGAGATCTACCCGGTGCAGACCGATCACCGCCTGGTGCTCACCGGCCGCGCGCACTTCTGAGGAAGGCTACAGACCCTCCAGACGCGTGAACTGCGCTCGCAGCGTGTCGAGTCGCGTGGACAGGTCGGCCGCCTTGTTCCGCTCGGCGGCGACGATGGCCTCGGGCGCCTTGGTCAGGAAGTTCTCATTCCCGAGTTTCGCCTGTACGCGGTCGAATTCCCCGGAGCACCTGGCGATCTCCTTCGACAGACGCGTGCGCTCGCGGTCGACGTCGATCAGGCCCTCCAGGGGAACCAGCACGTTTAGGTCCCCAACGACGTGGACCGCAGCCGGCGGCGCCTCCGCCCCCGCCTCGAGCCACTCGACCGCGTCGATGCCGGCCAGTCGGCAGAGCAGCGTCCGTGTCGCGTCCAGGCGGTCCCGGTCCACCTCGTCACCGCCCTGCAGCAGCACGTCGATGGCCTGGCGGGGCGGTACGCTCATCTCGCTGCGGATGGTGCGAACGCCGACCACCACGGCCTTCAGCCACTCGATCGCGGCGCTGGCCTCGGGATCGTCGTCGAAGTCCGCCGGCTCCGGAAACGGGGCCAGCATGATGGTTCCGGCTTCCCGGCCCGAGACGGCGGCCTGCTCCCGCCAGAGGGTGTCCGTGATGTACGGCATGATGGGGTGCGCGGCGCGGAGCACGGCGTCGAGCACGTCGAGCAACGTGCGCCGGACGCCCCGGGCGCTGGCCGGGTCCGTGCCCTCGTCCCAAAGCACGGGTTTGGCCAGTTCGAGGTACCAATCGCAGTACTCGTGCCAGGCGAACTCGTAGACGGCGTTGGCGTAGAGATCGAAGCGGTACGTGTCCATTGCGCGGGTGACGGCTTCGAGCGTTTCCCGGACGCGGGAACGGATCCACCGGTCCGCGGGCCCGAGCCGCACGGGCCCGTCGTCCGCCCCCGTGCCGCCGACGTTCATCAGCACGAACTTGGTCGCGTTCCACAGCTTGTTGCAGAAGTTGCGATAGCCCTCCACCCGGGAGAGGTCGAAGTTGACGTCGCGTCCGGGGGAGGCCATTGCGCAGTAGGTGAAGCGCAACGCGTCGACGCCGTAGGCGGGAATCCCGTCGCCGAAGTCGCGGCGCGTCGCCGCTTCGATACTCTCGGCCAGCTCCGGCCGCGGCAGGTCGGTGGTGCGCTTCGCCACCAGGTCCGACAGCGCGATGCCATCGACGATGTCCAGGGGGTCGAGCCCGTTGCCGCGGGTCTTCGACATCTTGGCGCCCTCGGCGTCGCGGACGAGGCCGTGGATGTAGACGGTCCGGAACGGCACCTCGTCCATGAAGCGCAGCGTCATCATGATCATCCGGGCGACCCAGAAGAAGATGATGTCGTAGCCGGTGACGAGGACGTCCGTCGGATGGAACCGCTCGAGATCCGGCGTCCGGTCCGGCCAGCCGAGCGTCGCGAACGTCCAGAGGGCCGAGCTGAACCAGGTGTCGAGGACGTCCGGGTCCTGCGTGAGGGGGACGTCGTCGCCGAGACCGGCCCGGCGGCGGACCTCCGCCTCGTCGCGGCCGACATGGACGTTGCCGGCGTCGTCGTACCATGCCGGGATGCGGTGCCCGGACCACTGCTGGCGGCTGATGCACCAGTCCCTCACGTCCCGCATCCAGGCGAAGTAGACGTTCTCGAACTGTCTCGGCACGAAGCGGATGCGTCCGTCCTCGACCGCCGCGATGGCGGGCGCGGCCAGGGGCGCGATGTCGACCCACCACTGGTCCGTCAACCAGGGTTCGAGGATCGCGTTGGACCGGTCGCCGCGGGGCACCGCGTGGCGGTGGGGTTCGACGGACTCGAGCAGGCCAAGGTCGGCGAGGTCCTCGACGACGGCGTCGCGCGCCACGAACCGTTCCAGGCCCCGGTAGGCTTCCGGGGCCTCGTCGTTGACCGTCGCGTCGGCGGCGAAGACGTTCACCAGCGGCAGTCCGTGCCGCTGACCGACCTCGTAGTCGTTGAAGTCGTGCGCCGGGGTGATCTTGAGGCAGCCCGTGCCGAACTCGGGGTCGACGTGCTCATCGGCCACGATGGGCAGTTCGCGCCCGACCAGCGGCAGGCGCGCGCTGGCGCCGACGAGGTCCCGGTAGCGTTCGTCCTCCGGGTGCACGGCCACCGCGGTGTCGCCGAGCAGGGTCTCCGGGCGGGTGGTGGCGACCACGAGATGGTCGGCGCCGGCGGCGGTTTTCCTGCCCCCGAGCAGCGGATAGCGGATATGCCAGAGGTGGCCGTCCTCCTCGGCGTTCTCGACCTCGAGGTCCGAGACGGCGGTACCGAGCACCGGGTCCCAGTTCACCAGGCGCTCTTTCTTGTAGATGAGGCCGTCGTCGAACAGGCGTACGAAGACCTCGCGGACGGCCTTCTGGAAGCCGTCGTCCATGGTGAACCGGTAGCGGTCCCAGTCGACGGACGCGCCCAGGCGGCGCATCTGGTTCGCGATCTGCCCGTCGTGCCGGTCGTACCACTCCCACACCCGGGCGACGAACGCGTCGCGGCCGATCTCTTCGGGGCGTACGCCCTCCGCGGCAAGCTGCCGCTCGACCAGCATCTGCGTCGCGATCGCGGCGTGGTCCGTCCCCATCTGCCACAGCGCGCCGCGCCCGCGCATGCGGTGGTAGCGGATGAGCGCGTCCATCAGGGTCTGCTGGAACCCGTGTCCGTTGTGCAGGCGCCCGGTGACGTTGGGCGGCGGGATCGCGATGCAGTACGGATCGCCCCCTGGCGCCGGCGCGAACGAGCCCTCGGCCTCCCACTGGGTGTAGAGGGGCTGCTCGATAGCTCGTGGGTCGAAGTGGCTGTCCATCCGCAAAGTGGGGGCGGCGCGCGCGGGCCCGTCCCGGCTAACGCGCCTCCCAGTCGTCGAGGTCGTGATGGAACAGAGGATAACCGCGCTCGCGGTAGTGCCGGTACCGGGCCCGGCCAGCCGCGCGTTCGGGCTCGGTGATCACCTCGGCGACGCGCTCGAAGCGGGCGAAGAACGCGGGCACGTCGTCCGCGAGGTTGACCAGTACCTGATCGGGACCCGGCACGGGTTCCGCATGGCCGATGCGGATGGGGGCATCGGTGTCCGGGGCCCCGGCGTCATCCGCTCCCTCCGCGACGGCGTGGGGCACGAACCGGTCCTCGGGGTACGACCACATCAGGTCGTCCAGCATCCCTGCCGCCTCGGCCGAGGCCGTCCTGACGTGGACCTGCTGGCCGGTGTGTATGGCCCGCAGGGCGAGCCGGCAGGCGAAGCGGTACTTGGCGTCGACGTCGACGTCCGGGAGCACGTAGAAGTCCACGCGCGTCACGGGGCGGAGGCAGCCTTGCCAGCTTCTTCCGCGCGGTCGAGCAGGTACTGGAAAAGCAGCGGAACGGGTCGGCCGGTCGCGCCCTTGCGGGCGCCGGAGCGCCACGCCGTACCGGCAACGTCGAGGTGCGCCCAGCACAGGCCGTCCGCGAAACGGGACAGGAAGCAGGCGGCCGTGATCGATCCGGCGGGCCGGCCGCCGATGTTGGCCATGTCGGCGAAGTTGCTCTTCAGTTGCTCCTGGTAGTCGTCCCACAGCGGCATGGGCCAGGCACGGTCCGACGTCACGCGGCCGGCGGCGGCCAGTTGGCGTCCGAGGTCCTCGTCGTTGGCGTAGAGCGCGCTCGCGTGGGCCCCGAGTGCGATGACGCACGCTCCCGTCAGCGTCGCGACGTCCACCACGGCACAGGGTTCGTAGCGCCGGGCGAAGGTAAGCGCGTCGCAGAGCAGCAGCCGGCCTTCCGCGTCGGTGTTGAGGATCTCGACGGTCTGCCCCGACATCGTGGAGACGATGTCCCCGGGCCGCGAGGCCTTGCCGCTCGGCATGTTCTCCGCGGCGGCGAGGATCGCGACGACGTTGATGGGGAGGTTCGCGAGGGCGGCGGCGCGCAGTGCGCCGGCGACGCTCGCGGCGCCGCACATGTCGAACTTCATCTCGTCCATGGCGGCGCCCGGTTTCAGGCTGATGCCGCCGGTGTCGAAGGTGACGCCCTTGCCGACCAGAACGAACGGCGCGTCGCTTTCGGAGCCGCCCTGGTAGCGCGCGGCGATCAGCTTCGCCGGGATGTCGCTGCCCCGCGTGACGGACAGGAAGGCGCCCATGCCGAGCTCGGCCATCTGCGCTTCCTCGAGGACTTCCACGGACACGTTGTCGAGTCGGGCCAGTTCGCTGACCGCATCCGCTAGGTACTGCGGTGTGCAGACGTTGGCCGGCGCGTTGGCGAGGTCGCGCGCGAGGCTCAGGCCGGCGTCGAGGGCACTGCCGTCGCGCACCGCGCGGCGGACGGCGGTCCGCGTGCCGGGTTCCGCCAGCACGGCTACGCGGGCGATGCCGCGGTCCGGGCTCGGCTTGCTCTTGTGCTCGTCGTAGCGATAGAGCGCTGCGGACAGCGCGCCCAGCGCGTGGCGCGTCTTCCAGTGGGCGTCGGCGGGGACGCCGGGCTCGGGCTCGGGCGCCGGCATTTCGTTCAGGCACCAGACGGCGTCCCTGACGGCCAGGCCCTTGACCGCGGCCACGGCCTCGTCGATTCGCTTGCGATACTTGCCGGGGTCGTCGCCGATCCCGTCCGCCGGAACGGCTACGAGGTTCCGGACGTCGGTCGGAATCGGAATCACGGCGACGCGCTTCGGATTCTGCTCGAGCGCGTGCGCCACGAACTCGCCGACGCCGAGTTCCTCGCCAACCTGCGCTGCCCGTTCCCGCGTCGCGACCAGGCAACCGGTACGCATGCGGGCCGGATTTCCGGTTCTCGTCGTGTACTTCATAATTGGTGCGCGGCGAGTGTATCCGATAGGCAGACATGGTCGTAGCGTTCCGATACGTGGGCCGGGAACTCGTCCTCGTGTTCGCGGTGACGTTCGCGACCCTGCTGGTGGTGGCGCTCGGCGGGCGTTTCATCGGCTACCTGCAGGACGCGGCCCTCGGCCGGTACTCGGCGGACGCGCTGCTGACGCTGATCGCGCTGCGGCTGCCCGAGTTCGTGCAGATGACCGTGCCGTTCGCGTTCTTCGTGGCGGTACTGCTCACGTGGGGGCGGCTGCACGCGGAGCGGGAGTTCGCCGTGCTCTTGGGCGGCGGGGCGCGTCCGCGCCGCATGCTGGGTTGGCTCGGCGCCATTGTCCTGCCGGTCGGAGCCGTCGTGGGATACCTGTCCCTCGCGGTCACGCCGGGTGCGGCGAAGGCGTTCTCGGACCTGGCCACCGCGCAGCGCGTGTCGAGCGAGTTCGAGGCCATCACGCCAGGGACGTTCCATGACTTCGACCGGGCGCGCCGCGTCACCTATGCGCGGGAAGTGAGCGCCGACCGCCAGCGCCTGGTGGACGTGTTCACCGACGAGCGTCGGGGCGGCGGCGTGCACGTCGCGGTGTGGGCCGAGGCCGGCAGCCACTATGTCGCGGCGGACACCGGCAGCCGTTTCCTGGTGCTCGAGAACGGCACCCGCTACGAGGGCGCGCCGGGTCTCGGAGGTTTTCGGATCGTGGCGTTCGACCGTTTGGGCCAGCGGGTGGAACGGAGCCCCATCACCCGGACGCGCATCGACCCGCGTACGCTCCCGACCGCCGAGCTCCCCGGGGGCGACCCGGAACAGGTGGCCGAACTCCATTGGCGCGTGGCGCTGCCGCTCGTCACCGTCATCGGCGCGTTCTGCGCGTTCGGGATGGCCCGCGTGCGGCCACGGGCGGGCCGGTTCGCAAGGATCGTCCCGGGGGTCGTGCTGTTCGCCGCGTACTACCTCGGGTGCGTCGCGCTCCAGAGCGCCATCGCCGACGGACTGGTGCCGCCTCCCGTAGGGCTCTGGCCCATGCACGTGCTCATGGTGCTGACGGCGGTTCTCCTCGTCCGGCGCGCGTACCGCCCGCTGTGATGCCGCGCACCGTCGACCGTTACGTCGCCTGGACCGTGGCCGTCACGGTGGTCGTCGTGCTCGTCTGCTTCGTCACGCTGACGGCGTCGTTCGCGCTGGTGGAGGAGGTGCGGGAGGAGGAGGCCGCGTACGGCTTCCGCGATGCGCTCGCATACGTGCTGCACACGCTGCCGCGACGGGTCCACGAACTGGTTCCGTTCGTCATCTTCCTGGGCGTGCTGATCGGCCTCGGCCTGCTCTCGGGCAACTCGGAGGTCACGGTGCTGCGCGCGGCCGGAATGTCGCTCTGGCGGCTTTACGCGCCGGTGGGCGCGGTGGTCGTGCTCGGGTCGGGGGTCGCCTTCGCCATCGGCGAGTACGTGGCGCCGCGTCTCGAGGCGCGGGGGGAACTGCTGCGCGCCCAGGCGCTGCAGGATTCGGAGACCGTCTACCTGGCGGGATACTGGTATCGGGAGGGTCGCCTCTATTCGCACGTCGAGGGTCTCGGGGGCGAGGACCGCGCGCTCGGCGTCACCCAGTTCGAACTCGACGAGGACGGGGGCCTGCGGGAATTGCGGCGGGCCGAATACGCGACACACGACGGAGACGACGGCGCCTGGCGGCTGCACAACGTCCATGCGACCCGGCTCGAGGACGACAGGACGG
>JAPPHP010000433.1 GCA_028821035.1 Gammaproteobacteria bacterium
GTGCTGGCTCGAGATGCGCAGCGTCGCGCGGTCTTCCATGAGGGCGACATCGTTGATGTCCGGCACCTTGGAGCAGCCCACGCCCTGGCCCACCCAGCGCACCACGTAGCCGAGGATGCTCTGCGCGTTGTTGTCGAGCTCGGCCTCCACCTCATCGTCGCTCAGATTGCGCCGGCCGAGCAGGGGCAGGGTCAAGATGTCCTCGAGGCGCGCGCGCTCCCGGGACGCGATTTCGTGCTGGCGCTCCGCGACATCGACCTGGTGGTAGTGCACCGCGTGCAGGGTGGCGGCAGTGGGGGAGGGCACCCACGCGGTGTTGGCGCCGGCTCTCGGATGCCCGATCTTCGTCTCCAGCATGTCCGCCATCGCATCGGGCGCGGGCCACATGCCCTTTCCGATCTGGGCGCGGCCCCGCAGCCCGGTCTCCAGGCCGATGTCCACGTTCCAGTCTTCGTAGGCGTGGATCCAGGTCGCCCCCTTGATGTCCGCCTTGGGGATGACGGCGCCGCACTCCATCATGGTGTGGATCTCGTCCCCGGTGCGGTCGAGGAAGCCGGTGTTGATGAAGACGACGCGCTCGCGCGCCACGCGGATGCACTCGCGCAGGTTGAGGCTGGTGCGGCGCTCCTCGTCCATGATGCCGATCTTGAGCGTGTTGCGGCCGAGGCCGAGGAGGTCCTCCGTGCGGGCGAAGAGTTCGCACGCGAACGCCACCTCTTCCGGCCCGTGCATCTTGGGCTTGACGATGTAGACGCTGCCGGCGCGGCTGTTCACGAACGCGCCGCCGCCCTTCAGGTCGTGCACCGCGGCGAGGCTCGTCATGGCCGCGTCCAGGATGCCCTCGAACACCTCGTCGCCGTTGGCGTCGAGCACCGCGTCGTTCGTCATGAGGTGACCGACGTTGCGCACGAGCATCAGGCTGCGCCCGGGCAGCGTCAGGGACGAGCCGTCCGCCGCCGTATAGGAGCGGTCACCGACGAGGCGGCGCAGGATGGTCGTACCGCCCTTCTCCACGCGTTCGACGAGATCGCCCTTCATGAGGCCGAGCCAGTTGCCGTACACGAGGCTCTTGTCGTCCGCATCCACCGCCGCGACGGAGTCCTCGCAGTCCTGGATCACGGTGACGGCGGACTCGAGGACGACGTCCTTCACGCCGGCGGCGTGGGCCGCGCCGACGTCGTGCCCGCGGTCGATCTGGATCTCGAGGTGCAGGCCGTTGTGCCCGAACAGCACGGCCTCGGCTTCCGCGCCCGCCGCGCCGACGAATCCCGCGAACTGCGAGGCGTCCGCCAACCCGGTGGCGCCGCCGTTGGCCAGGGAGGCCGAGAACGAGAACCCCGACCCCACCCGTTCGATGCGGTACGCCGTGACGTCGCGGTGCGAGGCGCCGGCCAACGGCACCAGCGTGTCCAGCACCTTGGCCGTTTCCTCCACCACCAGTTCGCCGCGGGCCGGGTTGTAGCTCGAGCCTTTCTCCCGCCCAGGTGTCTCGGGAATGATGTCGGTCCCGTAGAAGGCGTCGTAGAGGCTGCCCCAGCGCGCGTTGGCGGCGTTGAGCGCGTAGCGGGCGTTCATCACCGGCACGACGAGCTGCGGTCCCGCGATGCGCGCGATCTCCGGGTCCACGTCGGCGGTCGCGATCTCGAAGTCCCCGCCCTCCGGCGCCAGGTAGCCGATCTCCGTCAGGAACGCCTTGTAGGCCGCGGCGTCGTGCGCGCGGCCCCGGCGTTCGGCGTGCCAGGCGTCGATCCGCTCCTGCAGGGCGTCGCGGTGGGCGAGCAACGCGCGGTTCTTCGGCGTGAGGTCGGTCACGATGGCCTCGAATCCGGACCAGAAGGCATCCGGGTCGATGCCCGTGCCGGGAAGCATCCGCTCGACGACCAGGTCGTCCAGGACTTTCGCGACTGCGAGGCCGCCGCGCTGTACTCGGTCCGTCATGTGTCTCCCTGGAGGTGGCTTCGCCGGGCGCCGGGGTTGCGCCGCGCCGGCAATGAGCGGCGCAACATACCGTCTCCGTTCGCCCCCCCGCAAGCGCTGGCGCGGCGGCGCCTATACCGCATTCGAGTATCATCGCCCGACCGCGGCCGGCCCGCAGCGCGTTTCCCCTTGTCCATGACTCCTGATGATCGGGCGCCCGTCCTCGTGGGCGTCTCCCAGCTCGACCAGCGTACAGACGACCCTCTCACCGCCCGCGAGCCCCTCGCGCTCATGATCGACGCCGTGCGCCTCGCCGCCGAAGATGCCGGGGCGCCATCGCTGCTTCGCGAGGCATCCTCCTTCCGCGTCACGCGAGGGATGTGGCCGTACGAAGACCCCGCGCGCGTGATCGCCGACGCGGTAGGGAACCCGGGGGCCGAGACCGGCATCACCACCTGGGGCGGCAACTCGGTGCAGTCGGTCTTCACCGAGAGCGCCCACGAGATCCGGCGCGGAGAGCGGGACATCGTCGTCCTGACGGGGGCGGAATGCGGCAACACGCAGGCGAAGGCCCGCCGCGCCGGCGCGGAACTCGAGTGGAGCAGCGCCCCGGGCGAGCCCGACCGCCGCTTCGGCGTCGAACTCAGGATGCGCCACCGCCTCGAGGCGCAGCGCGGCATCGTGGAACCGATGCAGATGTACGCGATCTTCGAGAACGCCATCCGCCACGCGCGGGGCGAGACCATACCGGAGCACATCGAGCGGGTCTCCGAGCTGTGGGCCGGGTTCAGCCGGGTCGCGGCCGGCAATCCCCACGCGTGGCTCCGAGACCCGCTCACCGCCGAGGAGATCCGCACGCCGAGCGCCGTGAACCGCGCGGTGTCCTTCCCTTACCCCAAGTTCATGAACTCGAACAGCAACGTGGACCAGGCGTCGGCCCTGATCCTCGCCTCCGCCGGCACGGCCCGGCGCCTCGGCATCCCCGAGACCCGTTGGATACATCCCTGGGCGGCCACCGAGGGCCACGACACCTACATCGTCTCATCGCGGGACAACCTCCACAGCGCGCCGGGGCTGCGCATCGCGGGGCGGCGCTGCCTCGACCTCGCGGACGTTGAGGTGTCCGACCTCGACCACGTGGACGTCTACAGCTGCTTCCCGTCTGCCGTACAGGTCGCCGCCACGGAACTCGGGCTCGACCAGGAGCGGCCGCTCACCGTCACCGGCGGACTGACCTTCGGCGGCGGACCGCTCAACAACTACGTCATGCAGGCGATCGCGCGGATGGCCGAGGTGCTCCGCGAGAACCGGGGCGACATCGGCCTCGTCACCAGCAACGGCGGTTTCCTCACCAAGCACGCCTTCGGCATCTACTCGACCGAGCCGCCTCCGCATGGCGAGTTCCGCAGCGGCAGTCCGCAGGAAGAGATCGACGCCCTCCCCACCCGGGAACTCGCCGAGACGTTCGAGGGACCGGCGGCGATCGAGGGCTACACCGTGATGTTCGGCCGCGACGGTCCGTCCGTCGGCCTGGCGGCATGCCGACTCGACGACGGCGGACGCACCTGGGGCAATACCCGGGATCGCGATGTGCTCGACGCCATGATCTCCGAGGAGTTCTGCGGCCGGCCGGCGCGCCTCGACGCACAGGGCGCGCTTACGTTCTAGCGTGGTGTCCGTCCCGGCGCCCCTCCGGTTCCGACTGGCGTCGATGCTCTACGACGGTGTCGCCCTGACCGGCATCTGGGTCCTCACCATCGTCGCCCTCGTCACCGCGACCGGAGAGGAAGTGACCGGGCCATGGCTCCAGGCGCTCCTGGCGCTCGAGACCTACGCCTTCTTCGCATTTTTCTGGATCCGGCGCGGACAGACCCTCGGCATGGTCGCCTGGCGCCTGCGGTTCCATCCCGCGGACGGCGCGATCGGCTTCCGGCAGGTGCACCTGCGGTTGCTCGGCGGCGTCCTGAGCCTCGCCTGCCTGCTGCTCGGGCATGTCTGGCTCCTCGTCGACCGACGGCGCAGGGCGTGGCCCGACCTGCTGTCGGGACGGCGCGTCGTACGTCTGTCCCGAGACGCCGTACGCGGCGCTGGCGGCCGCCCCGGGTGAGCCCGTTGGCGCGGGCCGGCCCTCCGGCCACGCGTTAGAATGGCCGTTCGGCCGCCAAGACGGGGCGAGGTTTCCGACGTGCGCATCGCGGTACTGGGAGGAGATGGGTTCATCGGCTGGCCCACGTCGTTGCACCTCTCGGACCAGGGCCACGACGTCACGATCGTCGACAACCTGAGCCGGCGCTGGATCGACACGGAACTCGGCGTCCAGTCCCTGACGCCCATGGACTCGATCCAGGAGCGCCGTCGCGTCTGGCGGGCCGTCGGCGGGCGCGAGATCGGCTTCGAACGCATCGACGTCGCCACCGAGTACGAGCGGTTCAAGGCCTGGCTCGGCGACTTCCGTCCCGACGCCGTCGTGCACTTGGCGCAACAGCGCGCGGCGCCCTACTCGATGAAGACCGACACGCACAAGAACTACACGGTCGCCAACAACGTCAACGGCACCGAGAGCCTCCTCGCGGCCCTGGTCGCCCTGGGGCTCGACACCCACGTCGTGCACATGGGCACGATGGGCGTCTACGGCTATTCCGACATCGGGGCGCCGATTCCCGAGGGCTACCTGACAGTCGCCGTGCCGCTCGGCGCCGGGCGTTCCGCGGAACAGGAGATCCTCTACCCCGCCAACCCGGGGAGCGTCTATCACCTGACGAAGTGCCTCGACCAGCTCCTTTTCCAGTTCTACGCCAAGAACGACGGGCTGCGGATCACGGACCTGCACCAGGGCGTGGTCTGGGGCACCCACACCGACCAGACCCGTCGCCACGAACAGCTCATCAACCGCTTCGACTACGACGGCGATTACGGGACCGTGCTCAACCGGTTCCTGATCCAGGCGGCCGTCGGCCATCCCCTCACCGTCCACGGCACCGGCGGCCAGACGCGCGCGTTCATCCACATCCAGGACTCGGTGCGCTGCATCGAACTCGCCCTCACCCACCCTCCCGGGGCCGGCGAGCGCACACGCATCTTCAACCAGATGACGGAGACGCACCGCGTCCGCGACCTCGCGGAACTCGTCGCGAGGCTGACCGGGGCGACCATCGACTACGTCCCCAATCCGCGCAACGAGGCCGCCGAGAACGATCTCGAGGTCCGCAACGACCAGTTGCTGGCGCTCGGCCTCCAGCCCACGACCCTTGAGGCCGGTCTCCTGGAGGAACTGGTCGACGTGGCGCGCCGGTACGCCCACCGCATCGACCGTTCGCGCATTCCGTGCACCTCGGCGTGGACGCGCGAACGGGCGGCGGAACTGGATCGGGCCAACGGAGACGGTACTCCGTAGCGTGTTCGCCTACGCGACCCTCGTCACCAACGCGGACTACGCGCTCGGCGCGACCGCTCTCGCCCGGTCCCTCAAGCGCGTCTCCTCCGCCTGGCCGCTGGTCGTGCTCGCGCCGCCCGGAACGCCCGGCCTCGACCGCCTCGAGGCGGAGGGCTGCCTGGTCCGCGAGGTCGCGCAGCCCGAGGTGTCCGACGCCTTCCGCCGCCGCCACACCCGGGAGGCGCAGCACGCCCGGTCACCGTTCGACAAGGGCACGAAGCCGGCCTTCCACGACCCCCTCGACAACTTCGTGAAGCTGCGCCTCTGGGAGATGGAGGAATACGAGCGCGTCGTGTTCATCGACGCCGACGCGATCGCCGTGCGCAACGTCGACCGCCTGTTCGCCTATCCCGCCCTGTCGGCGGCACCCAACCTCTACGAATCCCTCTCGGACATGCACCGCATGAACTCCGGCGTGTTCGTCGCGCGGCCGGACCGCCGCACGTACGCCGACATGATCGAGCGCCTTGACAACCGCGACGCGTTCTGGCGCCGCACGGACCAGACGTTCCTGGAGGCGTACTTCCCGGAGTGGCACGGCCTGCCCTACGTCTACAACGTCCTCCAGTACGTCTACTTCAACCTGCCGGAACTCTGGGACTGGTCCCGGGTCAAGGTCGTGCACTACCAGTACGAGAAGCCGTGGCAGGCCGACCACCCGAAGCGGGAACTGCTCGCACCGCTCATCGACCTCTGGCACCGGGTCCACGACCGCCGCGCCCTGCCGGACCGGATCGACCCGCCGAGCGCATGCGCGTCGCGGTAACCGGCGCGACGGGGATCGTCGGGCAGTTCGTCGTTGGCCGGTTGCTGCGGGAAGGATGTCGGGTCGCTGCCCTCGCCCGCGCCGGGACGGACCGGAGCATATGTCCCGGAGACGTCGAGTGGATCGGCGGTGACCTTGGCGACCAGGCGGCGCTCGACGCGCTGGTCGGCGGCGCGGACGGGCTCGTTCACTGCGCCTTCCAGCACCTCCCCGGACGCTACCGGGGCGGCGAGGGGGATGACGTACCCGGTTTCTGGCGCATCAACCTGGGGGGCACGATCGACCTCCTGGAAGCGGCGGCCGGGGCCGGGGTCGCGCGCACCGTGCTGATGTCCAGCCGCGCCGTGTTCGGCCTCCCGGTCGAAGGCCCGATCGGCGATGCGCATAGAACCGCGGCCACCACGCATTACGGCGCCATGAAGGCCGCCACCGAGGCCCTCGCCGGCGTTTACCGGGACGTGGTGGCGCTACGGCCCACGGGGGTCTACGGCGTCGTACGGCCACTCACCCGCACGAAGTGGCTCGGGCTCGCGGAAGACGTCGCCGCCGGACGCCCGGTCGGCGTGAGCCGCTCCGGGACGGAAGTCCACGGGGAGGATGTCGCCGACGCGGCCTGGCGGCTGCTCACCGCTCCCTCGGCCACGGTCGCCGGGCGCGTCTTCAACTGTTCGGACATTGCGGTCGAAACGCGTGTCATCGTCCACCGCATGCGGGCCGCCCTGGGCCGGCCCGGGCCCCTGCCGGCGGCCGCTCTGCCCGCAGGCAACGTGCTCCGGTGCGACGGGCTGCACGCCCTCGGGTGGCGTCCGGGCGGCGACGCGCGGCTGCAGGAGGAGATCGACGCGCTGTGTGCGCTGGTGCGCGAACGCGGGGCGGGGCCCGTCAGCGACGGTCGATGATCGTGTGCTCCTTCCCGAAGAAGATCGTCGAGCGCTCCATGTCGATGAAGTGGTGCTCGTCCTCGACGAAGGCGGCCCCCGCCCGTCTCGCCTCCTCGGTGCCGGGCGCCCTGCCGCGGTCGGACCACGCCTCCGCGTGCCCCAGGTAGGGCTCCACCGCGGTACCGCGCGCCTCCCGGACGCGTTCGTTCATGGGAGTATCGGCACGATGCACCTGGCGGTAGCAGAGGGTGCCCGTGGCCTCGGCGTGTGACCGCACGATCGGGCCGTGGTGCGTGAGCCAGTAGTGCCGGGCTTCCGCCTCGGTGAGCGACGCCTTGTGCCGCAAGGGGTAGAACACGCGTACCACGTTGCTCTTCACCCGGGCCACGACGTTCTCGGGAGACGGATTCACCTGCGGATACTCGTACGCGAACCAGATCG
>JAPPHP010000287.1 GCA_028821035.1 Gammaproteobacteria bacterium
GCCTCTGGCCCCAGCCCAAGCCGTTCCGGCACGGCGTCGGGCATCGCCCTGTCGGGCGCAGTACGACGCCCTGCCAGCACCACGGGATCGAGGTCCGGCGACTCGGCGGCAACGTCCGTTATGCCGCGGGAAACGTCCGCCTCCGTCCCCACGTGGATGAAGAAGTTGCCGTCGTCGTCGACCGTGAGCGCGTCGTCGGGCCCGGCGAGCACCGTCGTGGTGGCCTCTTCGACCAGGGCGGGACCGTCGATACGGTGCCCGGGGCGCACTCCCGCGCCGTCGTACACGGGCGTTGGCTGCCACCCATGGCGGCCGTGCCAGACGCGGCGGGTCTCGGCGGGAGTGGGTTGCCCGGCGGCCGCCGCGCCGCCCGACACCGCGACTTCGCCGGTCGAGCCCCGCGCGGTGAGGCGAAGCGACGCCACCAGGATCGTGCCGCCGCGCTGGATGTGGCCGTAGAGGCGCCGGTACTCGATTTCGAAGGCGGTCCGTACGGCGGAAGGGTCCATGCGGCCTTCCGGCACCGGCACGCGGATGTTCCAGAGCTGCCCCGGATGATGCAGCTCCAGTTCATGGTGGAGGACGATGTCCCCGGGCTCGAAACCCTCGCGCCCCAGGACCTCGATCGCCTGCGCGTTCAGGCTGGCGAAACCCGCGTCGACGTCCGTCGCCGCGACCTCGTCGATCGAACCGGTCAGGAAGCGCACGAAGTCCTGGCGGATGTCGGCATGCAGCATGCCCACCGCGCATAGGGCTCCCGCATCCCTCGGCACGTAGACGCGGTGGCAGCCGAGGCCTTTCGCGACCGCCGCGCCGTGCATCGGGCCCGCGCCGCCGGCGGCCACCAGCGTGAAGCGCCGGGGCGAGTGGCCGCGTTCGATCGAGATGTGCTCGACGGCGTGGAGCACGTGCTGCTCGACCAGGTCGACGATGCCGGCGGCGGCCTCTTCGACCGGCAGCCCGAGCGGCTCGGCGACTTCGGACCGAATGGCGTCCCGGGCGGCGTCCAGGTCCAGGTCGAGGGTGCCCCCCGGCGACTTTCCTGGCCGCAGGCGCCCGAGCGCGAGTTGGGCGTCCGTGACCGTGGGCCGGCCGCCGCCCCTGCCGTAGCAGGCAGGGCCCGGATCGGCGCCGGCGCCTTCCGGCCCCACGTACAGGAGCCCCGCGTTGTCCACGCCGGCTATCGTGCCGCCGCCGGCGCCGACCGTGTGGATGTCGATGGCCGGGGTCGAGACGTCGTACCCCGCGACCGTGATGTCGTCGCGCGTGGCGACGGCGCCACCCGACATCAGGAGCACGTCGCAGGACGTCCCGCCGATCTCCATGGAGATCAGGTTGCCGGCGAGGGCGTCGTCGGCCGTCTCGCGATCGACGGCATCCCGGTACAGGTTCAGCGCCCCCACCGCCGCGGCCGGGCCGCTGAGGAGAAGGTTGACCGGGCGTTCGGTGAGCTGTCCGACGGAGGCGGCGCCGCCGTTCGACTGCAGCAGGAGGATGGGCCGTGGCAGTCCGAGGCCGGTGAGTTCCTCATCCAGGGCGCGCAGGTAGCTGGCGATACGGGGCAGGAGGGCCGCGTTGACCACGGCGGTCGATGTCCTTTCGTACTCGCCCATGCGCGGGGAGACCGACGCGGAGGTGGTGGTCCAGTCCCCCGTCCATTTCTGCGCGAGGGCGTCGGCGACCGCGCGCTCGTGCGTGTCGTTGAGGAAGCTGTTCAACAGGGTGACCGCGACGGCGTCGACCCCTTCGGCCTCGAAGTCGGCCGCGATGGCGTCGAGTTCGTCCAGATCGAGGGGCGCGATTTCCGTCCCGGCGGCGTCGATGCGTCCCGGGACGGCCTTGCGCAGATAGCGGGGGACGAGCACGGGAGCGTAGGGCTCCCGGTGATTGAACTGGTCCTCGCGCAGGCCGCGCCGGATCTCGAGGGTGTCCCGGAAGCCCTCCGTGGCGATCAGGCCGACCCGGGCGCCCTTGCCCTCGAGCAGCGTGTTCGTCGCGACCGTCGAGCCGTGCACGAACAGGACACACGACGCCAGGACCTCCCGCACGGATACCCCGAGGTCCGCGGCCAGTCGCTCGACCGCCGCGACGACGCCGCGGCTCGGGTCCGCCGGAACGGAGGGTACCTTGGCGACCCAGGTCGCGCCGGCGGCGTCCGCCAGCACGAGATCGGTGAACGTGCCCCCGACATCGACGCCGATGCGCCAGGGGGCGGCCGGCATCCCGCGTGCGCCCCGGTCAGCCGACATGGTCCGTCAGTCGGTCACGTAGCACAGCACGCGCAACTCGATGCTCCGGCGGGCGGGAGAGGCGGGATCCGCCACCGGGTTCGCGAAGGCGGCGTGGGGGCAGGCGTTCCCTATCACGCCGGCGGAGTCGTAGGCTTTCAGGACCAGGACCTCGTCCGGCGTCATGCGCGGGTAGTAGAACCATCGCTGCCCCGGCGAGAACTTCACGCTGAAGGTGTCGATGCCTATGTCGTGCCAACTGTAGTTGGGGGCGCCGTACCCGTAGACCACGGTCTCGAAGAGGTCGGTTTCCCGCACGGACCGGGCGTCGCAGACCGCCAGCGGGTAGTCGTCCACGACCGCGCTCAGGCCGCGCCAGAAGTTCAGCGAGATCGTCCTCGACGCCGCCTCCGGCGGCCGCTCGCCATGCAGGGCCAGGTATTCCGACCACGTCGAGTTGTCGGTGTAGTCCATGTGGGCGGACCCGATGTAGCCGCCGCCTTGCGCTTCTCCGGTGACGGTGGGCCGTCCGTCCGTACCGCCGCCGGAGATCTGCCGGCCCGGTTCGCGGATGAGGTGATCGAACGTGAAGGTCGCCGACGCGCCGGTCAGCTCCCGGGCGAGCGCCTTGCACTCTTCGTAGTAGACGCGCATGACTTCGTCGTTGTCGAGGAAGTCGGTTACGGTGGAAGGGCGCCGGAACAGCCCGAAACCGCTGGTCTCGAGGCCGGTGTCATCCTCCAGCCGCGCGTCCCGGATCGTGGTGGCCGCGGGCTGCGAGCCGTACTCGGCCAGGGTCGCTGGAGCCCGCATGTCATAGGTGCGCGGCGGATGCGTCGTAATGTCTCCCGCATCGGCGGGGAAGTACCCGATCTCGCTTACGACCTCGCTCATGCCGTCAGATCCAGGAATGGCGTCTCCGCCCAGCCCTGATCGTAGGGAGAGAAGAAACGGGCCGTAAGCGAGACGTGCTGGAACTTCCAGGACCCTCCCCGCAGCACGATCCGGTCCACGTAGCGCCCCGTCAGCCAGACCGCGCGTTGTTCGCGCGCGAGGGTCGCCATCTGCAGGAGGTACCACCGACCCTCGGCCGCCTGCCCGTCGTCATCGAGCACGACGGACGAGTTCGTGACGTGGTGGATCGCGAAGGACATCACGTTCGGCATGTTCTCGAAGAACCTGCGCAGGCGGTCCCGACCTTCGAACCGGCCCAGTCTGCCGCCGTCCCAGACGCCGTCCTCGGTGAACAGGCTGCACAGACCGTCGGCGTCGTAGCCTTCGTCGCAGTAATCGCAGTACAGCGCCTTCAGACGGCGGATCTGCTCGATACTCTCCACGCGCTGCAGGCGCTGGGCAGTGTCCATGGCCACGGTTCCCGCTCGATGGGCCGACAGGAGACTAGCACGCCAGTGCGGCGTTCCAGTCACTCCGCGATCAGAGTCTCATCCGCAACTCCGGCCCGACGACGGCCAGTCCGTAGCGCTCGTAGAACGGACGCGTGCGCTCCGTGGCGTCGATGTAGAGCCCGTACTCCGCGCACCCGCGTTCCCGCGCGTTGGCGATGCTGTGCTGCACGAGCAGGCCGCCCGCGTTGCGGCCGCGCGCCTCGGGCTCGACGAACAGTTCCTCGAGCTGGCAGTACTCGCCGCGGTAGCGCATGGCGAGGTTGTAGCTGACGGTGGCCATGCCGACCACGCGGTCGCCGTCATCGCGGTCGACGGCCACGAATACCTCCCCCCGCTCGTGGTCGAGCAGCCGTTCGAAGACGGCGCGCTCGCCTTCGGCCAGGTCTGCGGGCGCGTTGCGGGCGAGGAACAGCAGCTCGACGCAGCGATCCATGTCTCCTGCTTCGGCCGTGCGTATCGAGATCGTCATGCATCCGCCTCCTGCGGAAGACTGTCGCGCACCCGTTCCTGGTACGCCTCGGCGAAGGGGTACTTCGAGAGCACGGTCCGGACGGCGCGGGCGATCTCGTCGCAGGCGTCCCGGTCGTGCAGGAACGAGAAGAAGCTGTGGTCCGAGCCCGGCAGCGCGAGCAGCACGCCCTCGTTGACCAGGGCCAGGTGGAGAGGATGGAGCACGGCCTTGTTGAGCGCGGCGTCCCGCTCGCCGGCGCGTCCCGGGGCGGTCACGAAGCACTGCATCAGCGAGCGGATCCGGTTCACGCGGACCGGGATGCCATGGTCCTCGAAGGCGGCGACCAGGGCGCCCTCGAGTCCCTCGATCCGAGCGGCGAGCGCCTCGTACTCCCCGGCCTGCTCGAGACGCTGGTATTCGCCCATCGCGCCCACGGCCGCGGCGAGTGCCGCGGTGCCGTCGTTGCCGGTGCCCGACTGGAACACACGCGGCACGTCGGGGCCGGCGCGCGGGTCGGTGACTTCCATGATGTCCGCGCGGCCGACGACGGCGGCGAGCCGGTCGCCGGCGGACAGCGCCTTCGCCAGCGTCGTGAGGTCGGGCGTGATGTCGTACCAGGCCTGGGCGCCGCCGAGGGCCAGCCGGAAGCCGGTGATCACCTCGTCGAAGATCAGGACGACGCCGGCGGCGTGTGTGCGGCTGCGCAAGGTGGCGAGGAAGTCCGCCGTGACGCCCCAGAGGCCGCCCTCATGCATCGCCGGATCGACGAGCACGGCGGCGATGTCCTCGCGCGTGGCGAGCAGGTGGTCGAGCGCCTGCAGGTCGCCGAACGGCAGCGTCAGGGTGCCGTCCTGGGACGACTCGGGTACGCCGGCGCTGAAGGCGCGCCGGTCCGGGCCGAGACCGAGGAGGAACTGGTCGTCCTGGCCGTGGTACTGACCGTGGAACTTCACGACCTTCGGCTTGCCCGTGTACGCCCGGGCGTAGCGCACCGCGGTCATGACCGCCTCGGTCCCGCTGTTCAGGAAACGCACCCGCTCGGCGCTCGGGATCACCTCCTTGAGCTTCTCGGCGCACTCGATGGCCAGTTCGGGGTTCAGCACGAGCGAGCCCACCCCCGCGTACCGCGCAACGGACTCCGTCACGGCAGGATGGCGATGGCCGAGCAGGAGCGGGCCGTTGCAGGCGAAGGAGTCGATGTAGGCGGAGCCGTCCACGTCGACCGTGCGGCAGCCTTGGCCCGACGCCATGTAGAGCGGATACGGCGGGAAGAAGCGCAGGTTGCCCGTCACACCGCCCGGCAGGGTGTCGACGGCGCGCTCGAACAGGGCGCGCGAGCCCGGGGTCTTGCGCTCGTAGTCCGCGACGACCCGCTCGCGGAGGGTTTCCGTGCAGTTCATGGGCCGCTAGCGCGTGAGGGATGCCGGCGTCGGCACGATCCGCGTCACGACATGTCCGTCGGGAGCGAGGACGTCGGAGACGCGGGGCCCGATGTCGTTCTTCATGGTGTCGCTCCCGTACACGGCCGCGTCCACGCGCTCCCGCTCGGCCTCGGACTCGAAGCGCCGCATCCAGACGTACACGGTCTCGTCTTCCTCGCCGCGGAAGGCGGCCGTGATGTTCATGCCGTGCGACTGCGCGAACGGGATGAACTCGCCCTCCATCAGCGCGAGCCAGGTGTCCATCTTGCCGGGCAGCACCTTGTACTGGCGCAATTCGTAGAACATGGGGTCCTTCCGTAGCGGGCGGTGCGGCGACTATAGCTTGCGCGTGCCCGGGACACCTACCGTCGAACCGCCGCCGACCGGCGGATACCCGGCGCGGGTCAGCACCTGCGCGCTATACTTTTCTGCCTCGGGTACAGCTCCGGAGGTTCCCCTGCCTCGGTACGATCTTCTCCTCAAGGGCGGCACCGTCATCGACGGGCAGCGCACGCCGCGTTACACCGGCGACGTCGCGATCGCGGACGGTCGCATCGCGCAGATCGGCAGCGTGTCCGAGTCGGACGCGAAGCGCGTGTTCGACGCGCGCGACCTCGTCGTCGCCCCGGGCTTCATCGACCTGCACACCCATTTCGACTCGCAGATTTTCTGGGACCCGTGGTGCACGATGTCCGGGTGGCACGGCGTCACCTCCATCGTGATCGGCAACTGCGGATTCGGCTTCGCGCCGGTGGCGCCCGAGCACCGCGAGCGCGCCATGCTCACCCTCGAACGCAACGAGGCGGTCCGGGCGACGACCATGGCCGCGGGCATGCCGTGGGACTGGGTCACGTTCCCCGAGTACCTCGACAGTGTCGAGCGCACGCGGAAGGGTGTGAACGTCCTCTCGTACATGGGTCTCGCGCCGGTGATGTCCTGGGTGATGGGGCAGGAGGACGCCAAGGGACGTCCCGCGACCGCCGAGGAGCAGGCCAGGATGGGCGCGCTGCTCGGCGAGGCGATGGACGCCGGCGCCTGCGGGTTCTCCGCGCAGATCCTGGGCCACGACAGCGTGCAGCGCGACTACGACGGCACGCCCATGATCACGGACATCATGGCGCCGGACGACCTGCTCGCGTTCGCCCGCGTGCTCGGCGAGAAGGGGCGCGGGTTCATCCAGTTGCTGGGCGGGGATTTCGATCTCTTCGAGAAGGTCGCCGAGGTCAGCGGCCGGCCGATCATCTACAACACGATCGAGTTCTCGCACGACCAGCACGGCAATACCTACGGCTCCTACCAGGACATCCTCCAGTGGCTCAACAAGGGGAACGCCCGTGGACTGCGTCTCTTCGGGCACGCGGTCACCTGTGACATCGACATGCAGTTCTCGCTCGAGGACTTCAACCTGTTCGACTCGATGGAGATCTGGCGCGACGTAACCCTCGGCAGCGTGCCCGAGCGCATGGCGAAGATGCGCGACCCCGAGCGGCGCCAGGCGCTCCGCGACGAGTTCGACCGCCTCGCGGAGCGACGCGAACGCCATCCGGACAAGCCGGTCGGGCTCTTCCTCAAGATCTCCGACATGCGGATCGCCGAAGCGCGCACCGCCGCGGTCCGTCCCCTGGAGGGCTATACGGTCGGCGAGGTCGCGGCTCGCGAGAACAAGCATCCGGTCGACACGTTCCTCGACACCGCGCTCTCCGAGGACCTCGGGACGTTCTTCACGAGCGACGCGCCGAAGACTTCGGAGGACGCCCTGCGCGAGGTCATCAGCTCTCCGTTCGTGCTCCCGGGGCTCTCCGACGGGGGCGCCCACATGAAGTTCCTGACCACCGGACGCTACGGGACGGATTTCATTGGGCGGCTCGTGCGCGACATGGGCCTGATGGACCTCGAGCAGGCGCACTGGCGGCT
>JAPPHP010000018.1 GCA_028821035.1 Gammaproteobacteria bacterium
CTGCTCGCCGGCTACATCGGGCACGAGTACGGCTGGCGCACGGCGTTCATCGTGCTCGGGTTGCCCGGCGTGGCCTTCGCCCTGCTGGTCCGCTACACCGTCGCCGAGCCGCCGCCGCGCGGGCGCGTCGAGAGCCTGGACTCGCCGCTGCGCAGCGGGTCCATGTGGCAGGCCACGCGGCACCTGTTCGAGGGACGCGCGTTCCGCCACCTGATGATCGCGGTGGGCATCCTCTGGTTCAGCAACGTGGGGGCGGGCCAGTGGCACGCTCCGTTCCTGCAGCGTTCCCATAACCTCTCCCTGAAGGAAGTCGGTTTCCTGCTGAGCCTGCTGAGCATCCCGAACCTGATCGCGGTCATGGTCGGGGGGCTCATCGCGGACCGGCTGTCGAGACGCAACCCCGCCTGGCAGGTGTACGTCCCCCTCCTCGGGACGCTGATCTCCATTCCCTTCCTGCTGGGCTTCTACCTGGCGCCGACGTGGCAACTCGCCTTCGCCTCGGCGGTCCTCGCGATGCTGGCGGCGGGCGTCTTCGCGGGCGTTCTGCTCGCGGCCGTGCAGGGCCTCGTCGGTCCGCATGCCCGAGCCCTGGCCGGCGCGATCCTGATGTTCTCCTCCAACCTGATCGGCGTCGGGCTCGGACCGTTCGCCGTCGGTGCGCTGTCGGACCTGCTCGCGCCGGCGTTCGGCGACGAGTCCCTTCGGTGGGCGCTGGTGGTGATGAAGGCGCTGCCGCTGCTGGCGGTCTGGCACATGTGGCTGGCGGCTCGCGTATTCACCGAGGAGCTGCGGGAAGCGCCGCCTACCGCGGCTGCCCAGCCGTGACCAGGCGTACGGCCATCTTCTTTGTAGCGCTGTCGTTGGCGGCCGCGCCGGCGGTTGCCGCGGAGGCCCTGGTCGCCGTGGCAGCCAACTTCGCCGGCGCGATGACAGAACTCGAAGCGGCCTTCGAGCGCGGTGGTACGCACCGCCTCCGGGTGTCCACGGGCGCAACCGGCACGCTCTATGCCCAGGCGACCCACGGCGCGCCTTACGACATCCTGATGGCGGCAGACCGCGTCCGGCCGGAACGACTGGAGACGGTCGGCCTCGCGGTACCCGGTTCGCGACGCACGTACGCCGTCGGCCGCCTCGTGCTCTGGAGCGCGGAGCCGAACCGCGTCTCAGAGAACGGAGTCGATACGCTGCGTGCCGGAGATTTCCGCAGACTCGCCATCGCCAACCCCGAACTGGCCCCCTACGGCTCGGCGGCGCGCGACGTATTGCGAGGACTCGGTCTCTACGATCCGCTCCGAGACCGCATCGTCATGGGGGAGAACATCGGCCAGGCGCACGCGATGGTGGCCACCGGGAGCGCGGAACTCGGCTTCGTGGCGCTTTCCCAGCTAACCGGGCCCGACGGGGAGCCTGCCGGCAGCCGTTGGCCGGTACCCGAGACGCTGCATGCGCCCATACGACAGGACCTGGTGCTACTGCACCGCGGCACGGCGAACGCCGCCGCGCGCGCCTTTCTCGACTTTCTGGAAACGGCGGCCGCGCGCCGCATCCTGGTGGCCGCCGGCTACCGCGTGCCACCGGTTCGGCCAAGCGGGGACGCGCGCTGATGGAACCGGGCGCCATCGGGTTGACGCTGCACCTGGCCGCGGTCACCACCCTGGTCCTCCTGCTCCTGGGAACCCCGTTGGCGTGGTGGCTGGCGACGACGCGCAGCGTCCTGCGGCCCGCGGTGGAAGCCCTGACCGCCCTGCCGCTGGTCCTGCCGCCTACCGTGCTCGGGTTCTACCTCCTGATCCTGCTCAATCCGACGGCGCCGATCGGCGCGTTCTGGGTCGAAGTGACCGGCACGACGCTGACGTTCTCTTTCGCGGGGCTCGTCGTGGGTTCGGTGATCTACTCGCTCCCGTTCATGGTGCAGCCGCTCCACGGCGCGTTCGCCGCGGTAGGGCGGGGGCCGCTCGAAGCCGCCGCGAGTCTCCGCGCGCGCCCCCTGGACGCCTTTTTCACCGTGGCCGTACCGCTTTCCGTGCGCGGGTTCGTGACCGCCTGCGTCCTGACGTTCGCGCACACGGTGGGCGAGTTCGGGGTCGTACTGATGATCGGCGGCAACATCCCCGGCGAGACCCGCGTGGTCTCCATCGCCATCTACGAGCACGTGGAGACCCTGCGCTACGCCGACGCCCACCTCCTTTCCGCGGCGCTGCTCGGCTTCTCCTTCCTCGTCCTGCTCGCCGTGTACGGCATGAACCGACGGTTCCCCGTCCGTGCCTTCTGACCTCGACATCGACCTGTCCGTCGCCCTCGGCGACTTCCGGCTCGACGTGGCCGAGCGCCTCCCGTTCGCGGGCATCACGGGCGTGTTCGGACCGAGCGCGAGCGGCAAGAGCACACTGCTACGGGCGCTCGCGGGGTTCGAGTCGGCCCGGGGCCACATCGTCGTGGCCGGGGAGACCTGGCTCGACACTGCGCGCCGCATCGCGGTACCGCCCTTCCGCCGGCGGGTCGGCTTCCTGTTCCAGGACGCGCGCCTGTTCGCGCATCTCGACGTGGCCGGCAACCTGGGCTACGCGGCGCGGCGCGCCGGCGACGCGGATCCGGCGATCTCGTTCGACGACGTAGTCGGGGCCTTCGACCTCGAACCGCTGCTCCGGCGAAGCGTGGACGCCCTTTCCGGGGGAGAACGACAGCGCGTCGCCCTGGCCCGCACGCTGCTGACGCGACCGACGCTGCTCCTCCTCGACGAACCCCTGGCGGCGCTCGATCTCTACCGCAAGGCCGAAATCCTGCCGTATCTCGAGTCGGTGTCGTCGCGGTTCCACATCCCGACGCTTTATGTGAGCCATGCCATCGAGGAGGTCGGGCGCCTCGCCGATCGTACGCTGGTGCTGACGGATGGCCGCGTGCGGGCATTCGGGCCGACTCCAGCCGTCCTGGAGCGCCTCGACGTCCAGTCCATCGCCGGACCGCTGGAGGCGAGCGTGGTGATCGAGGCGCGGGTCACGGGGCACGACACCGGTTACCGGCTCACGCGACTCGATGTCGGGGGCGAGACCATCTCGCTCCCGGACGTCGCCCATCTCGACATCGGCGCTACCGCACGCCTGCGCGTCCGCGCCCGCGACGTGGCCGTCGCCACGGCACGGCCAAGCGCGCTCAGCATCCGCAATGTCCTGGAAGGCATCGTGGCGGAGCTGGTCGCCGATCCCGATTCGCCGTTCGCCGAGGTGCTGGTCGAGGTCGGCGGGCAGCACCTGCGCGCACGCATCACCCGCGCGGCGGCCGACGAGTTGGCGCTCGAAGAGGGCCAGCGCGTCTACGCACTCGTCAAGAGCGTGAGCCTCGACGGGTGACGCCGTAGAATCCGTTCCGCTGTCACGACGGGGGCGCCATGGCCATCAAGAGCATCTTCGCCGCGGTGGAGGCGGTGAAACAAGACATCGAGAACCTCTCGGTCGAGGAACTCAAGGCGGAACTTGCCGCGGGCGAAGACCTCCTGCTGCTGGACATTCGCGAAATCCAGGAGCAGGTGGACCTCGGCACGATTCCCGGCGCGCGGCACGCCCCGCGCGGCATGCTCGAGTTCTGGGCCGACCCGGGGAGTCCCTACTACCGGGACTGGTTCCAGGAAGATCGCCGCACCGTGCTCTTCTGCGCCGCGGGCGGGCGCTCGGCCCTCGCCGTGGCCGCGCTCGCAGACATGGGGTTCAGCAACGTCGCCCACCTCGAATCGGGATTCGGGGGCTGGCGCGACGCCGGTGAAGAGGTCGAGGACACAAGCGCCACGAGCCGTTGGGTGCGGCGCGAGAAACCCTGAGCCCTTATCATTCAGACGCTACGCGTCATCCGGGGAGGACACCATGGCCCATGATCTCGTCATTCGTGGCGGCAACGTCGTCGACGGAACCGGGACACCGCCCTACGAGGCGGACATCGCGATCGACGGCGACCGCATCGTGGAGATCGGCACGGTGGCCCAGACAGGAAAGGAAGAGATCTCCGCCCGCGGACTGGCCGTCTCTCCGGGTTTCATCGACCTGCACACGCACCTCGACGCCCAGATCGGCTGGGATCCGCAGGTCACCTCCGTCTCCTGGCACGGCGTCACCACGGCGCTCCTCGGCAACTGCGGCGTCACCTTCGCGCCCTGCAAGGCATCCGACCGCGAGTTCCTGGCCGGCATGATGGAAACGGTGGAGGACATTCCCAAGAACGCAATCCTGCACGGCCTGCCGTGGAACTGGGAATCGTATGGCGGCTACCTGGACGCCCTCGAGCAGCTCGGCCCGTCGATCAACATCGCCGGCCTCGTCGGCCACTGCGCTATCCGCTTCTATGTCATGGGCGAGCGGGCCGTGGAAGAGCCGGCCACCGAGGACGAGATCCGGCAGATCGCCGAACTGGCCGGCCGGTCCGTCGCGGAAGGGGCGGTGGGCTTTTCGACGAACCGGCTGCCACAACACGTGCTGCCCGACGGGCGCTCGATCCCCGGCACCTTCGCGGACCGCGACGAACTGCGCGCCGTGGCGCGCGCGGTCGGCGCCCGGGGCGGCATCATGCAGACCGTGTCCGATTTCCGGGAGTTCGACGAAGAACTGGACCTCATCGCGGACGAAGCGCGCATGGCGCGTGGGGCCCTGTTCAGCTCCGCCGTCGAACTTGGCCACGAGCGCCTGAACGAGCGCGTGATGCAGATGCGGGCCGAGGGCCTCAACGTCACGTCCGTGACAGTGCCCCGCAGCGGCGGTGGGGTCGGCGGCCTCTCGACGGACAGGTTCTTCCCCGCCCGCGTCCCGGTCCAGTCCTGGGACGCGTTACGCGATCTTGACCCGGATGCGCGGCTGGCCGCCATCCGCGACCCGGACACCCGCCAGCGCATCGTCGACGAGGTCAAGAAGCTCGACGACGACGCGGCCGAACAGGCGCGGCGCTGGTTCTACCTCGGGGACGGCGCGCGCCCCCATTACACGCGGGGGCTGAACGAGAGCCTGCACCACCTTGCCCAGGCCGCCGGCGAACATCCGGTGGAGACGTTCCTGCGCATCACCGACGAGACCGACGGCCGGGCGCTGTTCCACATGCGCGGCTTCAACGTGGACCTCGAAGCCCTCGAGCAGCTCATCCAGACCGAGTGGGCCATGCCGGGTCTCGGCGACGCCGGCGCACACGTCAGCCAGATGATCGACTCCGGGTGGTCCACGTTCATCCTGTCGCACTGGCACCGCGACACCGGCGTCTACACCCTCGAGGAGGCGGTGCGGCGCATGACTTCCGTGCCGGCCGGCGTGCTGGGCATCGCCGATCGCGGCGTGCTGGCCGTCGGCAAGCGGGCCGACCTCAACGTGTTCGACATCGACGCGGTCGAGGAACGCATGCCCGAGATCGTGCACGACTTCCCCTTCGGCGCGCCGCGCTTCATCCAGCGCGCCGCCGGGTATCACGCCACCGTCTGCAACGGCGAGGTCGTGCTGCGGGACGACGAGCTTACGGAGGCCAGGGCGGGTCGCGTTCTGCGCAACCGCGCTCCCTGACGGTCGCGGCGCCGGGACGAGGCGGAGCGTCAGCGCCCGCTCTGAACGAGGCCCACAGTATGCCGCGAGCCGGTCGCTTCGGCATCGCGACGGAGCGTCGCGAACGACGGCGACACTCGCCCGCCCTCCAGGCGTGCTACCGCGGACTGGGTCGTCCCGAGCCGTTGGGCGAGTTCCGCCTGCGTGAGCTGCGCCGCCGTGCGGGCGCGCACCAGCGCTTCGATGAGCGCGTACTTTGGTCGGTGCGAGCGTGCGAACGCGATGCCGGGCCTGCACATCCCATCGCTGTCGCGGATCAGTGGAGGGCCGGCAGAATCGCGTCGAGAGCGATGTCCACCCCGCCATCGAGCCCGGCCTGCGATGGCGGGACCGCGTCTCCCTCTCCGGGCGCCAGGCCCGCGGTCTGCACGATGAGCAGGTCGAGGTCGCGGACGACAAAGGCGTACTGACCGCCGGACCCGGCCACCGAGATCACCGGGTGGCCGTCGAAATCCTTGAGCCCGAAATGCAACCCGTACCCGGACATGGCGCGCACGGGCGGCACGCCGATCTGAGCGTAGAAGTCCTGGAGAAACGGCCCATCGACGCCGGGTGTGGGGGCCGTCGCCAGTTCGAGCCAGCGCCGCGGTACCACCTGGCGCCTCCCCTGGCTGCCGTGGTTCAGCAGGCAGAAGCCCAGGCGCGCCAGGCCGCGCGGCGAGAGCCACATCTCCGACGGGCCGATCTCCGCGCGCCAGGTTGCGGCGCCCGGAATGGAGACGGTGCGCGGCCATTTGAATTCCCTGATCCCCAGGGGATCCGCAAGCCACTCCCTGGCCGCCTCCGTCAGCGGCCGGCCGATGGCGGTGCGCAGCGTTTCGGCGACCATCTGGCTGTCGCAGGCGCTGTATACCCAGGCCGTGCCGGGGTCCTCCACCACCTCGATGTCATCGCCGAAGAAGAAAGCCACGGGATCGGCCGCACGGCTGAATGCGGTTGCGAAATCCATGTCGTTGCGCCACCCGAGGCCCGACTGCATTGCCAGGCAGTGGCGCAGGGTGATCATGCGTTTGCGCGGATCTGACCCGCGCGGCGCGCGACTGCCGTGGTAATCCGCGAGCGGCATATCGAGAGAGGGCAGCAGGCCCTCCTCCAGGGCGATGCCGACGAGGCACGAAAGCCATTACTTGGTCACCGAATACACGGGATGCAGGTCGTCCGGCCCGAAGCCGTTGAAATAGCGCTCGAAGAGCAGCCGCCCGTGGCGGATAACGAGCAGGCTGTTCAGCCAGGGGCGCTCTATTGTCGATGAGTTCATGCGTTGTTCGTTGCGCCTGTGGCCCTCCCGGTGCGCGGCCGACGGCGGGGCGCCCTGCGCGCCCCGTTTCGGTTATCCGCGTGCGCTTGCCCACCCGGCAGGCTGTCTGTGCCCCGGTCGCAGCCATAGAATGGGCAGCCGCCAGTCACATGTAAACCACATGCAACCCGCCTCGCAACGCGACCTGCGGTCAACCTCGCTCTACCGGGAAGTGCACGCCTATTACGACGCCATATTCGCGCCGGGCAAGGATCGGATCACCGACGGCGCCGACCTCGCCATGCATCCGCGCGGCCGCCTGGCAGGGTTTACGGGCACCCTGTTCAACGATTTCGGAACGACGCCAGGAACGCGCATATGCCTGGTCGACCTGGAATCCGGCGCCATGCACCGGCTGGACTGTCCCGCCAACAGCGATCGCATGCCACGCTGGTCCCCGGACGGATCGCGCCTCGCCTTCCTGTCCGACCGCACCGAGGCAGGGAACTTCCAGCTATTCGTTACCGATCCCGAAGGCAAGGGCGACGCCCGGGCGACTCCTGCCGCGAACGGCACCGTCGAGTATTTTCACTGGTCGCCCGACGGCCAACGCATCG
>JAPPHP010000399.1:0-2373 GCA_028821035.1 Gammaproteobacteria bacterium
CATGAAACTCGGTCTGCTCGGCGGCTACAGCGGCCGCAAGATCTCCATTCCCATCGACCAGGTCCGTCACGCGGAGAACCTGGGCTACGACTCCTTCTGGACGTCCGAAGCCTACGGATCCGACGCGGTCTCGCCCGCGGCGTGGATCCTGGCGCAGACCGAGAAGATGCGCGTCGGCACGGCGATCATGCAGATGCCCGCGCGCTCTCCCGCGATGACGGCGATGACGGCCATGACCCTGGCCGAACTCTCCGGCGGCCGTTTCATGCTGGGCCTCGGGGCGTCCGGTCCGCAGGTCGTGGAAGGCTGGCACGGCGTGCCCTACGGCAAGCCGGTGACGCGGCTGCGCGAGTACATCAAGATCGTCAAGCAGATCATCGCCCGCGAGGCGCCGGCGACCTTCGACGGCGACCAGTACCAGTTGCCGTACGCCGGCCCCGGCGCGACCGGCCTCGGCAAGCCGCTGAAGAGCATCCTGCACTGCGAAGAGGACGTCCCGATCTACGCCGCGAGCATCACGCCCCGCGGCGTGGCGGCGGCCGCGGAAGTGGCGGACGGGTTCTTCCCCATCTGGATGGACCCGGAGAACGACCACGTCTTCGAGGAGTCCATCAACCAGGGGCTCACGGCGGGGAACCGCTCGCGGACCGAGTTCGACGTCGCGCCGTTCGTGACCGTCGCGCTCGGCGACGACATCGAGCAGTGCATGATGCCGATCCGTGGGAGCATGGCGCTCTACATCGGCGGCATGGGCGCCCGCGACAAGAACTTCTACAACAACTACGCCAAGCGCCTCGGTTTCGAGGAGGCGGCGGTCAAGATCCAGGACCTCTATCTCTCCGGCCGGCGCGACGAAGCGATGGCGGCGGTGCCTCCGGAGCTGATGGACGCCTGCCACCTGATCGGCCCGGCGGACCGCATCCGCGACCGGCTGCAGCGCTGGAAGGCCGCGGCGGCGAACGGTCGCGTGTCCACGATGATGATCGCGGGCGGCTCGCCGCAGGCGCTGGAGCTGGTGGCGGAGGAGATGCTGTGACGCGTCCTGCGCGCGAGGCCTTCCTGACCGCGCTGCGTCGGGCGCGGGCCATGCGCGCGGTGGCGCAAATGCAAACCCGCGCTCGCGAGACGGGCGCGGATCGCATGACCCTGGAAGAGATCAACGCCGAGATCGCCGCCGTGCGCAGCCAGAGGGGGTCCGGGGACCGTTGAGCCGCCGGCCGGCGGAGTCCGGTCAGGCCTGCAGCATCTCCTGCACCAGCCTCCACCCCGACTCCGCCCGGCGGCGCGCGATGCCGCCCTGCTCCAGGGCGTGTTCGGAGCTGGCGTTGCCGTCGAGGCCGCGCTTGTAGACGCCCTGGACGATGCCGGCAGAGCGGAACATGTTGTAGGCGATGTAGAACTGCCAGTTCTCGATGGGCGGCCGGTTCGCCTCGCGGCAGTAGGCCTCGACCAGTTCCTCCTCGGTCGGAATGCCGAGGGCCGCAAGGTCCGCGCCGGCCAGGCCCACGTTCGGGTCCTTGTCGCCGTGGTACTCCTGCATCCAGTAGCCGAGGTCGGCGAGGCCGTCGCCGAGGGTCGAGAGCTCCCAGTCGAGGGTCGCCACCACCCGAGGTTCCTCCGGATGCAGCAGCAGGTTCCCCAGCCGGAAGTCGCCGTGCACCACGACCGGGGGCACGTCGTCCGGCAAGTTCTCCGGGAGCCACTCGATCAGGGAGTTCATCGACTCGATGGTCTCGGTCTCCGACGCGATGTACTGCTTCGACCAGCGGCTCACCTGGCGGGCGAAGTAGTTGCCGGGGCGGCCGAACTCGGCGAGACCCACCTCGTGGATGTCCACCGTGTGGAGCCGCGCCAGGATGCGCACCATGTCCAGGTAGACGATGCGGCGTTCCTCCGGTGACAGGAGCGGTAGCCGCGTGTTGGTGAAGAGCCGTCCTTCGACGTGCTCCATCACGTAGAACTTCGTGCCGATGACGTTCGTGTCCTCGCACAGGGCGTACATCTTCGGTACCGGGACCTCCGTCGACCACAGGGCGTCCATGACGCGGTACTCGCGGTCCACCTGGTGGGCGGAACGCAGGAGTTCTCCGGGGGGCTGCTTGCGCATCACGTAGTTGCCGCCCGGGGTCTCGAGCAGGAACGTCGGGTTGCTCTGGCCACCCTCGAACTGGCGGACGCCGAGGGGTCCGTCGTAGCCGGCCACGTGCTCCGTCAGGTAGGCGTGCAACGCCGCCTCGTCGAAGCGGTGCGTCGGCCGTACGGGGGTGATTTCCACGTCGCTCATGTCGGTTGTCCGGTCCCGGCGCGCCGGGGGACGGCAAGCATATACGGTTGCCAGCGGACGCCGCAAAATGCGACGCTTCCGGCGTCCTT